>CAYSOS010000048.1:0-5224 GCA_964432735.1 uncultured Candidatus Saccharibacteria bacterium | reverse complement strand
GAGCTTACGGGCATCATGCTCCAGTATTCGGACAATACGGCTATGCAAGCCCTTTTCCACGTCATGGACCTCATCGGCATCACCGACCCGCTCGCGGACGTGTACAACAGCATGGGCTGGGACTATGCAGATATCGGCACCAAGACTACCTACGTGGACATCAACGTGAAGACCCTCTCCAACATGTTCTTGGCCCTCTATAACGCGAGCTACGACGACATCGTGGATTCCCAGCAGATACTTTCGTATCTCTCGAAGTCTACCTTCAATGATGAGGTCGTGGCAGGCTTGCCCAAGGCTATCACGGTGGCTCACAAGATCGGCGTGTACGCCGCGAACAACACATATTCTGACTGTGGCATCATCTACGCGCCGTCGCGGCCGTATATTCTCTGCGTAGGCTCTGCCGGCGCGCCGGATAAGACCGCATACGCATTCATGAAGGAGGCCTCGAAAGCCGCCTACGAATATGTTATAAACCACTGACATGAAAAATCCGTTCAAGAAAGCAGACAAGGGAATAAAGCTCGACATCGCCTGCGGGCAGAACAAGCGCGCAGGATTCACGGGCGTAGATATCGCACCGGGGCCGGGCGTTGACTTCGTCTGGGACCTGGAGAACTTCCCGTGGCTTCCATTCGCGGATAATTCCGTGAAGGAGGCCCACGTGAGCCACTATGCCGAGCACACCAAGGACCTGATGAAGTTCATGAACGAAGTCTGGCGCATCTGCGAGGACGGGGCCAAGGTGACCATCATCGGCCCGTACTACAGCTCTATCCGGGCCTGGCAGGACCCGACGCATACCCGCGCTCTCTCGGAGGCCACCTGGCTCTATTTCCAGAAGCCGTGGCGCGAAGCAAACAAGCTCGCTCACTATCCCATCACCTGCGATTTCGAAGTGACGAACATGATCCTCTTCTTCAATGAGCCGTGGAACCAGAAGTCCGAAGAAGCCAAGCGCTTCGCTATCCAGCATTACATCAACGTGGTCTCGGACATCATGGTAGAGCTTAAGGTTAAGAAGATATAGCCATGGGAGGATTCGGCGCACGAGTATCGGCACTGCTCCGCACCAATATCGCCCTGGCCCTTCTCTGCGTCATCTCGGTCGCCGTGGTGTACCAGGCTTTCAAGAAGGAGGCAGAAACGCCGGAAGGATCCACATTAGCTCCCGTCGTGGCGGCCTCTGCTATTGCTACGAAGGACGGAAGTGCGCATCCCGCCGTTGTTGCCTTGAAAGACATGCCGGCGCCGGATACATACCGGCAGTTCACCTATGCCGAAGGCATGGCTCTGCCTGTGTCTGGCACCTGCGCGGATCTGTATCGGGTTACGCTCATATTCCCGCTCTCCGTGGACTACCGATCAGATCCGCTGTCTGCCAAATATAACACTGCCGAAGCGTGCGAGAAGGGAAGCCGGTATGCCGATACGCTTGATTTGGCAGCGCTTCATCTTACTGCCGGCGGCCGCTACTACGTCATCCAGGCGGACGAAGGCGCGATAGGCCTCTGGCACGATCCGAGATAGCACAAGTCAGCAATACCAATCTGGTATAATCTTGCCCATGAACCAGCGCCCTGCCTGGATCGTTGGCATCGGCCTCCTGATCCTCATATTCATCGCATCCTCCGCGCAAGCGGATAGCCCTGGCTGGTACGCTTCTTCTACCGGTTTCTTCATCCACTCTCAAGCCATAAGCACCGGCGGGGGCAATTCCACATATACTTTTAGCACTTCCACCAGCTTCAAGCTTATCGGTGCAGGAAGCGAAGCCGGTCTGGGCACTTCCACTTCTGCAAGCTTCGGTCTTCTCGGGGGGTTCTTGCGCAATCTATATCGCAGTCCGGCTCCCAGCTATGAAGAAATTCACTATCATTGGCGCAACAACGACGGCACGGAGGCGACGGCAAGCTCCGGTACGTCTGGAGCGCAAGATACCGCTACATCTTCTATTCCTAAAGGAGACACAAAACGCGTGCGCATCGAGATCGCTAACAGGGGAGGAACGATTCTCGGCTACAGTAGCCAGCAGTTCAGGCTGGAGTATGGACTGAAGACCACGACCTGTGCTGCCATCTCGAGCTGGACGGACGTGGGCGCAGCCAACGGAGATTGGGACATGGTAGATTCGGCGAGCCTCACTGATGGAGCCAATACGACTAACATCGCCCTCTCCCAAGGCGGCGTCGATGACTATAACTCCGTATTCCTCTCTACGAACGGCGGCGTGAAGGATACAGGTAGCCAGACGGCTGCAATATCCGTGCCGAGCAACGCATTCATCGAGCTGGAATATTCCATCAAGGCTCTTTCTTTTGCGACGGACGGCGGCACCTACTGC
Source organism: uncultured Candidatus Saccharibacteria bacterium (assembly GCA_964432735.1). GTDB lineage: Bacteria > Patescibacteriota > Minisyncoccia > Phycocordibacterales > PALSA-1337 > C7867-002. The sequence goes on along the minus strand of CAYSOS010000048.1, from coordinate 2,877 downwards.
TTCCGCGTGACGAACGCGGGATCTGCCACGAACTACACGTACACCTCGTATCCTCTTGCTACTGTCGCCGGCGGCACATCCCTCACCTTCGTGCTCGATGGCAGCTCTGAGTCCTTCCCGGCCCTCACTCCGGGCACGCTGGTCGCCACATCGAGCATCCTTTCCGTGAATACCACCAATGCCACTGGCTTCAACGTGAGCGTGGCTCGGAATAACGGCAGCGCGACCCTGCTCCTCACGGGCGACTCCAGCGTTTCCATCCCGGACAAGACCGCATGGTCGCCGGGAGCTTCCTGCGGCACGGCTGGGAATGCCACGGCTTCGACCACGAATGCCAACACGCTCGAGTTCCGTGTCCGCCAGGCGGGCACGGATTCGGGCAACTTCTGCTCGGCTTGGTGGGGAAGCGCGGATACGACCGCGGCAGCCCTGTTCGGAGGCTTCCCGTCTTCCGCGCAGCAGATCGTCAACCGCTCAAGCGCTTCTTCGCCTACGACGACCGCGGTCATCCTCTATAACCTGAACGTGCCCAATACCCAGAAGACTGGCACCTATACGGGAAGCATCACGTACACGATCACGGCCAATCCGTAGCGGCTGGCAGCAGTTATCCCCACGCAAGGGCGAGCGCGCGAGCGAGCCATGTCGTATAATTATCCCCAAATGAAAACCATACACAGCATTACAAGCCTATTCAGTGTCAAGAGAAACCGCAGGGAAGCCATGATCGCAGGGTCCGTCACGCTCGCTATCGTCATTCTATCAGTGGGAGGGTGCGCAGTCGCTCAACAGACCTCCGGCGTGACCCTTTCGGTCACGGTGAACACCGCCCTTTCCTTCACGACCCTCACGAACAACTTCACGACCATCAATCCGGGCACGCCGCAGTTCGCTACGACGACCCTTACGGTGGGCACCAACGACAGCTTGGGCTGGATCGTGACCCTCTACGGCAGCAACAAGACCACCGGCAACAACAACCTCCAGCTTTCCGGTAACTCTGCCTCCATCCAAGACCAGACCGAATGGGTCCCTGCAGCGGCCACCACGTCCGCAGGCAATGCTGTGCGCATCAGCTCATTCGGCAACTCTGGGAATGTCCTCGCCTTCCGCGTCTTGAGCGCATCCTCCACGAACGGCACGCCGTTCCTCTCGACCGGCTGGTGGGGCACAGTCGATGACTATGTAGACAATGCGAACTCGAAGTGGGCTGGCATCTCCAGCACCACGGTCCAGAGGCAGATCGGCAACGCAGGCTCAGGGTCATATAGCGCCTCCAACCACATCAACAGCGTGGTCTACTATCTGAATGTAGCCTCGACCCAGCAGACCGGTGCATACAGCGCACCGCTCACATACACCGCGACTGGAAACTAACGAATCACGCCGTCTTTGATTAACCAGCCCGCTTGGGCTATCATACAGGCATGATGAAATCATCCTCCCGCCTCCTCGCAATAGCCGCAGCAGCCATCGCTATCTGCGGCTTTGCTGTCACCGCGAGCGCAGCGACCGGCCTCTCCATCCAGCCGGTGAAGGTCTCGTACACTCTGAAGCCGGGAGAGAGCGTCACGGACACCATCATCCTGAAGAACGCCGGCGGCAACACCGTCGTCTATCCGAGCGTGCAGGATTTCCTCCCGCTCAAGGGCTCGAGCAACATCGAATTCGTGCCCAAGGCCCCAGGCGTGACCTCCGTCTCGGACTGGGTCAAAGTCCAAATTCCTGACACGTTTGATTTCAAGGTCGGAGACGCTCGCAACGTGAGCTTCACGGTGACCGTCCCCAAGGATGCCGAGCCAGGCAGCCACTTCGGCGTCATCTTCTTCCGCGCGGTGGATGCCATGGCCTCCACGAGCCAGCTCAAGATCGGAACGCAGGTGGGCATGCTCGTCCTCGTCACCGTGCCCGGCAGCCACCTCCAGAAGGGGAAGATCGACGCCTTCGCCACGGATGGCTTCATCCAGAAGGGGCCGGTGAGCTTCAAAACTACCTTTGAGAACACTGGCACGGTCTATTTCGAGCCCAAAGGAACCATCACGATCAGGAATATGTTCGGCAAGACGGTCGCGACCGTGCCTGTCGAAGGCTCTATAGTCCTTCCGACCGGCGTGAAGGACATCGAGACCACCTGGGCAGCCAACTTCCTCCTCGGCCCCTACACTGCCTCTATAGATCTGTATGATGGGGAAGGCGCCCTCATGACGGCTGATAGCGTGAAGTTCTTCGCCCTCCCCATCTGGTACATCGTCGGCATACTCGCCATCCTGATCGCCCTCTACGTCGCCATCGTCTTCTTCAAGAACCGCGTCAACTTCTCCATATCGCTCAAGGGCAAAGATCAGGGCGGGATCGAATGATGCGCTCGCCTCTCTTCAGCTTCTTCTGTGCCATCGCTGCATGCGCAAGCGCGGTGTCCTTCCTGGCTGCCGCATCTGTGGCGCACGCGAGCCTGGTCGGGAGCGATGACGTCACCCTCACGGTCCGCGTCTGCAACGGCTCTGACTGCGGAAGCACCGGCGGCCGTCCGGGCGGAGGAGGCAGCCTGCCGCCGCCTGTCACGATAAGCGGGAACGCAGGCGGGCCGGGCGTCACCAATCCGACCATCGCGTCCACGACCGCGCCCGAGGCTGCATCTCCTGCTGCTTCGTCCTCTATCCCCGTCCCGGTGGGCGTCCTCATCGAGGGCTTCGCCTATCCCAATGCCATCATAGCCATCCAGCAGGATGGAGCGGTCGTCGGAACCGCCCGGTCCGATTCCGACGGGCATTTCAGCGTCTTCTTCGCCGGCTCCGACGGTGCCACGCATGCCTACGCCGCGTTCATCAGGAATGCCCAAGGCGTTCCCAGCCCTGCGCCTGCCTTCACGTTCAATCT
>CAYSOS010000047.1:0-5264 GCA_964432735.1 uncultured Candidatus Saccharibacteria bacterium | reverse complement strand
CGACCCGGTGACGACCTACTTCCTCGAGAACGAGGAATACTACGAGAAGCGCAGCAACGTCTACGGCTACGCAGATGATCCCATCCGCTGGGCCCTCCTGTGCCGCGGCGCCATCGAGTTCGTGCGCACGTACAAGGAATGGAAGCCGGACGTCATCATCGCCTGCGACTGGCAGACAGGGCTCCTGGTGAACTACATGAAGACCGAGTACCGCGACGACCCGGCCGTGAACACGATCGCCACCATCTTTTCCATACACAATCTCTCGTACCAGGGCATGTTCGATCACCGATTCGTCCAGGAGATGGACTTCGACGACGGCCATTCGCCGGTGCCGCCCTTCGAGAGCGACCGCCTCAACAAGATAAACTACATGCGCCGCGGCATCATGTACGCCGACATGATCTCCACCGTCTCCCAGACCTATGCCCAGGAGATCCTCACTTCCCAGTACGGCGAGCTCCTGGACGGCATCCTCCGCGAGCGCAGGAATGTCCTCACCGGCATCCTGAACGGCATCGACTACACCCTCTGGAATCCCCAGAACGATCCGTACATCATGTATCCGTACCACAAGGACGATCCCGTCCAGCGTTCCCGCAACAAGGCCGTCCTCCAGGAGCGCCTCGGCCTTGAGAATGACAAGAATGCCTTCGTCATCGGCATCGCGTCGCGCCTGACGCGCCAGAAGGGCTTCGATCTCCTCATGCCCATCGCAGACATCCTCATGTCCGAGCTTCCGGTCCAGATCGCCGTCGTTGGCACGGGCGACGCGGACCTTATGGGCTTCTTCCGCGATCTCGAAAAGAAATATCCCCGCCGCGTGGCCGCGCATCTTTCCTTCGATGCCATCCTGCCCCATGTCATCTTCGCCGGCGCCGACGCCGCCCTCATGCCGTCCCAGTTCGAGCCTTGCGGTCTGACCCAGATGGAGGCCCTTCGCATGGGCGCCGTGCCCATCGTCCGCGAGACCGGCGGCCTGGCCGACACCGTGAAGGACTACGATCCGGACAAGGACACCGGCACAGGCTTCACCTTCGAGAAGTTCGATTCGTCGTCGCTTCTCATCGCCCTCATCCGCGCCGTCGAAAATTACCGCAACAAGAAAGAGTGGGCCAAGATCATCCGCCGCGGCATGTCGGAGAACTTCTCCTGGGAAGAGTCCGGCAAGAAATACCTGGACATGTTCGACCGCGCCTCCGAGCTCCACGCCCGCGAGATGGCCAAGAAGAAGGAATAACCGCCCCCGCCCGTCTACACCATCATGAAGTGGGTCAATTTCTTACACCTCTATCAGCCGCCGACCCAGACCAAGGAGGTCGTCGACAAGATCGTACATGAATGCTATGCCCTCATTCCGGAGCTTCTGAAGAAGCATCCGAAGATGCGCCTGACGATAAACTTCAGCGGCTCCCTTCTGGAGCTTCTGGACAAGCACGGCCACAAGGACCTCATCGAGACGTACCGCAAGTTCGTGAAGGAGGGCAGGGTGGAGCTGGTGGGAAGCGCCATGTACCATCCGCTCATGCCCCTCGTCTCGCCGGAGATGATGAAGCGGCAGATCAAGCGGAACAACGCCGTCCTGAAGGGCTACTTCGGCGACGCCTATGTGCCGCGCGGCTTCTATTTCCCCGAAATGGCGTACAGCCGCGCGGCGGGCGAGGTGGTGAAGGAGCTCGGCTTCGAGTGGACTATCTTGGACGAGATCCACTCGTCGGTTCCCGTGGAGCCGGACATCACCTACAAGATCCTCGACAGCGGCCTTATCGCCGTGTTTAGGAATCGCGAGTTCTCGCGCTCATTCCCGCCGGAATTCATCATGACCAACCTGAACCGGGCGCCGGACCCGCTCGTGACCGCGCACGACGGCGAGCTCTACGGCCACTGGCACACCGACGACAAGGGCTTCTATGAGAAGGCATTCACGGCGGGGAATATCCGCATGCTTACCGTCTCGGAATACATTCAGGAGCGGAAGGACGGCAAAGCCATCAAGCTCCGCAAAGCGTCATGGGAATCCACCGAGGACGAGCTCGCGGTGCGCAACCCCTTCGCCCTCTGGAACGCCCCGAACAACGAGGTCCACCAGAAGCTCTGGCAGTTCGCGGCGATGGCGGAGAAGATCGTCATGGCTCATCCCAAGGACGAGCACTTCGAGCGCGCCGAGACCATCCTCGACAAGGGCTTCGCCTCCTGCGCCTGGTGGTGGGCTTCCGGCCGCAAGCTCGGCCCCTTCTCCCCGGTCTCCTGGAATCCCACGGAGATAGAGAAGGGAGCCGTGACGCTCCTCAACTCCGTGCGATCGCTCAAGACCATCCCGCTTGCGGATCGCCTGAAGGTTGAAAAAGCCTTTTCCATATTCCGCGAGCTCGTCTGGACCATCCATTGGACGCATCATCACAAATAGACGCATGAAGATATCCGTCATAACCCCGACGCATAACCGCAAGGATCTCCTGCAGGAAACGCTGAAGAGCGTCCTTGCGACGACGCTTGTCCCTCTTGCGGATGTGTCGTGGGAGTACATCATCTATGACGACGGCTCTACAGATAGTACCCCGGAATTTTTTAAGAACTTCTCGCATCCCAATGTCCGCTATATCCGGAATGACAAGAATCAGGGACAATCCAAGGCCCAGAACGATGCCGTCCTCGCTTCGACCGGGGACTACCTCTTCTTTCTCGACAGCGACGATATCATCCTATCCCGCACGCTCTATAACTTCGCCGTGGCAGCCAAGAAAAATCCGGATGTCGGATGGCTCGTTGCCGACTTCCTGCGGGTAGACGAAAACCTGCGGTATCTCATCGGAGAAGACTACTTCGGCTGGAAGTTCGATACTGCAGAGGCCATGCTCGACGCTATCTTCAAGGGAGAGCACTTCTTGCAGTACTGCTTCCTCATGAAGAAGTCCGTCTTCATCGAGGCCGGCATGTGCGATCCGACCGTCGTCATGGCGCAGGACTTGGACCTCTGCATCCGCGTCCTCATGAAGGGGTATCTGCCCGAGCGCTGCGATTTCATTTCCCACCTGCACCGCTTTCACAGTTCGAACATATCCAAGGGCATGGACTTGGAGAAGCATAAGAAGGTCCTGCTTGCGCTCAAGGAGAAATATTCATAAAGTATCGCCATGCTCATCTTCATCGCATCTGCCACTTTCGTCGCCACCTTCATCGGGGGCCTCTTCGCCCTGCGCTTCCGCGACAAGTCCCATCTTATCCTGGGCTTCAGCGCCGGAGCCGTCATCGCGGTTGCCTTCTTTGACCTCTTGCCGGAATCTCTCGAATTGGGCAAGGGTTTCTATGAGCCTTCGTCAATACTGGCATTCGTCGCTGCCGGCTTCTTCGCATACCTCATCCTGGACCGCCTCATCTTCCTCCACGCCCACACGCACGAGGAAGGCCATGAGCAGGAGCTGTCGCCCGTAGAATCCGCACACGTACACCGCGGAGTTCTCGGCGCAGGCAGCCTGTCTATCCATAGCTTCCTCGATGGCGTGGCCATCGGCTTGGCATTCCAGGTCTCTGCCGCGGTGGGAGCCATCGTGGCGGCGGCCGTCCTCGTCCATGACTTCTCGGACGGCATCAACACCGTGAATCTCATCCTGAAGAATCAGGGCGAGCTGAAGCACGCCCTCCGCTGGCTCATCGCGGATGCTGTAGCGCCTGTCTTGGGCGCGGCGTCGACGCTCCTCTTCACCCTTCCGCAGCAGAGCCTGGCCGTCATCCTGGCGGTCTTCAGCGGCTTCTTCCTCTATATCGGTGCCACTGATCTCATCCCCGAAAGCCATCACGCCCATCCGAAATTCCTGACGACCTTCATGACCCTTCTCGGGGCCGGCATCCTCTATGCGGCCATACGTTTTGCGGCGATCTAGTGATATACTTCTAGCATGTTACGGCCTCACGTTGTCATACTCGGCGCGGGATTCGGCGGCACCTATGTCGCCAAAGAGCTCGTCTCCCGCGTGAAGAAAGGGGAGATAGACCTTACCATTGTCAACCGCACGAACTACTTCCTCTTCACGCCGCTCTTGCATGAGGTAGCCACTGGCGCCCTCTCCCCGAGGAACGTAGCCGAGCCCCTGCGCGAGGTCTTCGTCAATACGGGAGTGCGCATCGTCCAGGGAAGCGTGGACTCGGTCAATACTGGCGAACGGATCGTGAATGTGAAGACCGCGAGCGGCGATGCGCACCTGCTTCGCTATGATTACCTCGTCATCGCTACAGGCGCCGAGACCAACTACTACGGCATTCCTGGCGCGGCAGAGCTCACGCTTCCCTTGAATACCCTTGCGGATGCGGCCCTGGTGCGCAACCGCATCATCGATGCCTTTGAGAAGGCGGTTTTGCTGCCGGACAGGGATACCCGCCGCGCGGCGCTCTCGTTTGCAGTGGTCGGCGGCGGCGCAACGGGCGTCGAGCTTGCGGCCGAGCTCTCCGAATTCATCCGCGGCATGATCCGCCGTTACTACGCGAAGAGCAATATCGATCAGGACGATCCGCGCCGCTGCATGCCAGAGGAGGCAACTATCACCCTCATTCATGCCGGCAAGGAGCTTCTCGAGATGTTCAAGCCCAGCCTCCGTGCCGCGGCCGCGGAACAGCTCGCCAAGAATGACGTGGGCATCCAAGTCGAGACCGTGGTGACGTCGGTCACCAAGGCGGGCCTGGTCACTGCGTCCGGGGGCATGATTCCGGCTTCCACCATCATCTGGACGGCGGGCGTGAAAGCCATCGTCCCGCATTTCGACGACCTCAAGCCCACGCTCTCCGGCGGCAGGCTCTCCGTGGACGGGAATTTCCGCGTGCTCGGCTCCGACCGCATCTTCGCCATGGGAGACGCGGCCGCATACGTGGACCCGCACGAGTTCGTGGCAGACTCAGCCAAGACCAAGCCTCTGCCCATGCTCGCTCAGGTGGCGGAAGGCGAAGCCTCCACGGTCGCCAAGAATATCCTCGCTTCCATAGCCAAGAAGCCTCTCAAGGATTTCCATTATCATTCCGAAGGCTCCATGGTCTCGGTGGGGCAGTGGTTCGCTATCGGCGAGATCTTCTCGATGAAGCTCGCTGGCCGCCTGACCTGGTGGCTCTGGCGCACAGTCTATCTCTTCAAGTTCGCTTCGTGGAGGAAGCGGATCCGCATCGCCTTCGAGTGGGCATTCGAAGTCATCTCGCCAAGAGATATCACGAAGCTGTAAGGTGATATTTTATCTATAAATAGAGTTATATATGGCAATGATGCAAAAAACATTCCTGTC
>CAYSOS010000046.1:0-5332 GCA_964432735.1 uncultured Candidatus Saccharibacteria bacterium | reverse complement strand
ACAAGTTCTCGACCTACGCCACCTGGTGGATCCGCCAGGCCATCACCCGCGCCCTCGCCGACCAGTCCCGCACCATCCGCGTGCCGGTGCACATGGTGGAGACTATCGCCAAGTATAAGCAGGTGGTCCGCCGCCTCATGCAGGACCTCGGCCGCGAGCCCTTGCCGGATGAGATCGCCACCGAAATGGGCATGGACGTCGACAAGATCTACCAGATCGAGAAGATCGAGCAGGATGTCGTCTCGCTCGAGAGCCCTGTCGGCGACGACTCTTCAGATGACAGCAAGTCCACGCTCCAGGACTTCATCCCGGACGACAAGATCCTCTCTCCGGCTGACGAGGCTTCCCGCCGCATCCTCCGCGACCAGGTCAACGTCATCCTGAACGACCTTTCCGAGAAGGAGCGCAAGATCCTCGAGATGCGCCATGGCTTGAATGACGGCATCACCCACACCCTCGAAGAAGTGGGCAAGGAATTCGGCGTCACCCGCGAGCGCATCCGCCAGATCGAGGCAAAGGCTCATGAGAAGATCCGCCAGCACGAGCAGTCCAACCGGCTTAAGAACTATTAGAGCGCTGACATTCATATGCAAAAAAGCGGCTCGAGGGCCGCTTTTAGCTTGCGCGCTCCTGCGCTACTTGGGAGTCGAGGTGGAGATTATGAGCTGTGGCGTGGAAGTGCTTTCGGCTGGCGTCAGGAGCTCTGCTGTCGAGACGATGTCTTCAGCTGTTTTGATCTCTGCGGCTTGGGCTGTCGTGCCGGTGAATACCGCGATGCCGAAGCCTTCGCTTTCGGTGCGAGGCAATATGTAGAAAGGTATGCTGCCGCCCACGCCCTTGTAGAGCATGTTCGCACCGAGGCGGATCTGCGTCGTAGAGCCGAGCTTGAAGGGATCCAGGTTAGCCCTGTTATAGTAGCCGAACTGCAGCTTGATGCGTCCAGGAGCGTCCTTATATGTCGAGCTCGCTGTCTCGTCATAATTGAGGAGGAAGAGGCAGCAGGTGAGGCTCGTCAGGTTGTCTATGGCGTGCCAGCCTGGCGGGACCTTGATATTGAGGGCGAACTGCTCCTGGTGGTAGGGGGTCCAGCCTGTCGTATCTACCGTCGGCCCTGGCTGCGGCGCTCCGCCGTGCATGGCCGCATACGCGCCGATGGCGATCAGGATGACGAGGATGATTCCGATAGCTAGATATTTTTTTGATGATTGGTTGGGCATGGTGTTACCCAGTATAGCATCCTATAATGGACGCACCACTATGCCGACCGCCGAGTTCGATGCGCGCTATAAAAGCCTCAATAAGGCCCAAAAAGAAGCCGTGGACTCCATCGAGGGCCCGGTCATGGTCATCGCCGGTCCCGGCACCGGAAAGACCACCATCCTCACCCTGCGCATCGCCAATATCTTGAAGCGGACGGACACGCCTGCGCACGGCATCCTCGCCATCACCTATACGGAAGCTGGCGTGAAGGCTATGCGGGAGAAATTGCAGAAGGTGATCGGCGGCCGCGCCCACGAGGTCGCCATACATACCTTCCACAGCTTCGCGGCCGCCATGATCGCCGAATATCCAGACCATTTCCTCCACATGGAAGGCCTGCGCATCATGACGGACATCGAGCAGGAATCCCTCATCCGCTCCATCCTCGAGGACCAGGCCTTTGCAAGCCTGCGGCCCGCCGGCAAGCCTGATGTCTATGTCGCTCCCATCATCCGGGCCATAGACGACTCCAAGCGGGAAGCTCTCACGCCTGACCAAGTCCGGGACTTTGCCCGTGAAGAGATCCACCGCATCAGAACCGACGAAGATTCCATCTCCACTCGCGGCTCGAGCAAAGGGAAGCTCAAAGCAGAGGCAGAGGAGCGCATCGCAAAAGCCGAGAAGACTATTCTATTTGCCGATGCATTCGATGCATACGAGCAAAAGAAGCTGGCGGCGAAGCAGATGGATTTCAACGACCTCATCACCCAGCTTCTGGTGGGGTTGCGCACTGATCCCTTGCTCCTGCGCCTCATCCAAGAGCGCTTCCTCTATATCCTCGTGGACGAGCACCAGGATACCAACGATGCCCAGAATTACATCGTGGCTCTCATCGCCGAGTTCTTCGAGACGCCGAACATATTCATCGTAGGAGACGAGAAGCAGGCTATCTACCGCTTCCAGGGCGCATCCGTAGAGAACTTCCTTCTCCTGGAGCGCCGCTGGCCGGCCATGAAGCTCATCTCTCTCGATACCAACTACCGCTCCCACCAGGCCATCCTCGACGCCAGCTTCTCCATGATCGAGCATAACTACGAGGGCGACGAGCACAAGCATCTGCGCGTGCCGCTCGCATCCAAAGGCGCTGGCGCCGCTCGGCCCATAGACGTCGTAACAGGCGAGAACGCTGCGGCTGCAGAAGCTCGTCTGGTGGAAAGCCTTCGAGAACTCTCGAAGGCAGAGCCGGAGGCTACAGTCGCCGTCATCGTCCGCAGGAACCGCGAGCTCGACCGCATCATCAGGCTCCTGGAGCTCTATGGCATCCCGGTCTCTTCGGAGCGGAGCGTAGATATCTTCACCCATCCGGCCGGAGCGCCGTTCTTCGATCTCATCCAATATCTGGCCGACCCGACCCGCCTCGATGCCTTGGCCCGTACCTGCGCCGCCGGCCTCTGGGGCCTCTCATTCGAGGATGCGCTGCAGATCGGCAAGGTCCTCAAAGCCGGCATGTTAGTCGAGATCCCCACCCGCATTCCGGCCCTGAAGCGCATCCGCGCATCCATGCTCGATGACGACGCCGTGGGCTTCATCGTCCGTTTGGCAGAGGAGTCCGGCCTTTCGGATCTGGTGAGCCGCGATCCGTCGTACGTCCATGTCTGGCGGGGCATCGTGGCTCTGGCAGAATCTCTCGCCCGCGACAGGAACATCGCGAGCCCCTTGGAGCTCATGATGGCCCTCCTCGAATATCGCCAATCGGCAGAATCCAAGACCGTCAAAGTCTCAGTAGGCGCGCCTGATCTGCCCATCCGGGCTCTCACGGCTCACGGCAGCAAGGGCCTCGAATTCGACTATGTCTTCATTCCGTATGCCACCGAAGAGGCATGGGTGGGCAAGCCGCGAGGGTCGTTCTTCTCGCTCCCGCAGAAGCGCGCGGCCGATCATGATATCCGCGATACCAGGCGCCTCTTCTATGTGGCTCTCACCCGCGCCCGGAAGCATGTCACGGTCCTCACGGCTCTCGAAGAATCAGATGGCAAGGCCTTGAGCCCGCTCCGCTTCATTGCCGAGCTCGATCCGGCCCAGGTGAAGGCTCTTTCCGTCGAGCGTGCCCATGCAGGCGCGGATCTAAGCGGTCTCTCCGACGCGGTTCCGGCTCTCGGCCCAGCGGCTCAGCGCATCGTGGATGCGGCCAAGCACGTCCTTCTCGAGAGCGGCCTCTCTGTGACAGCCCTCAACCACTTCCTGGAATGCCCGAGCGCATTCCTCTATGAGAGCATCCTCAAGATGCCTCAGGCGCCGTCGGTATCCGCAGAAAAGGGAACGGCTATGCACGAGGCTATAGCCCGCGTATGGGCGGACGCGGACCGGTCCCGCGGCAATATCGAAAAGAGCTTGAAGGAGGCTATCGCTGAATATCTCAGCAGGTCATTCCTGCCCCTGCGCGAAAAAGAGACGGCCTTGAAAGAGCTTCTAGAAGATGCCCCGGCCGTAGCTGCGGCTCTGAAATCCCATTTTGCGAGCAAGGGCCCGATATTCACCGAGCATTGGGTGCGGACTACGCTCGATATGTCATATAAAGGCACTCCGCTGCGGCTGCCCATTCATGGCAAGCTGGACGCTATCGTCGAATCAGGCGATAGCGTATCCGTATATGACTATAAGACGCGCCAGGGAATGAGCATCGGCGAGATCCGCGGCGAGACCAAGAATTCCAACGGCGATTATTTCCGCCAGCTCTCGTTCTACCGGCTCCTCATGGCAGATGCTCCGCGCTGGAAGCAGAAGCGTGTGCAGTTCTCGCTCGTCTTCGTGGTGCCGGATGCAAAAGGCCGCTGCCCCATCGCTACGCTGCCTATCACAGACGCGGATACCGCTTCTCTCAAGGCAGATATCCAGAAAGTCATAGACTCCGTGTGGAGCGGAGATATCGCTGCGCGCCGCTGTGCGGACGGGAGATGCGCGTGGTGCGGAGTGAAGGAGATCAGCCTTGTATCAAAGCGTCGATAGTGGTCTTCAGGGTCTGATACGTCTGGGCGCCTGCGAGCGGGATCTTCGTGCCTGAGGGGGTGATGAGGATGGTGTATGGGGTTCCAGTCACTCCGGCGTTGATGCCGTCGGTGAATGAGGCGTCGAGCTTGGACTTGAATCGGCCGCTCGCGACGCAGTCGTTGAACGACACCGGGTCGAGGCCGACGCTCGCGGCTACCGACGCGATCTGCTTGTTGTCCTCGTCCGCGCTGCGATTCGCGCCATCCTGCGGGAAGACCTCGAACCATTTCTTCTCGTATGCCCAGAAGGCGGTGTTGCCGCCGAGAGCCGCCGCGCATTCGAAGGCTTGGGCTTGGCGGCCAGAGTTCGGGTGGAGCACATTTCCAGACTGATCCGCCTTATCCAGCGGGAACTGGCGGTATATCCAGGCTACGTTCCCGCTGGCGCCGTATTCGGACATGATGCGCTGCATGGTGGGGTTGAAGAGCTGGCAGTACGGGCAGGAAGGATCCGAATATTCCACGAACTTCACGCTGGCATTCGGGTTTCCGAGGATGTGATCTTGTGCCGAAACAGGATTCATTCCCGCGGCGTCTCCGGCGTTAGGGAGAGCAGCGGCGGAGGAGCTTGTTGGCAGGCTGCTGGCCGGCTTGTGGGTCCAGAGGATAGCGACGCCGATGATGGTGGCGGCGATGATGAGCGCTCCCGGGATCCCTATGAGTGACCTCTTCTGTTCCATAGCATTAAAAAGGCAGAGTGAATGTTAACGCGTGCTTGGCCGGAGCCTCCCAGTTGGCGGTATTCAGCTTCACATCGCGGAGCAAGCCGACATCTTTGTATTTGAGATGGCCCTTGTTCTTGGCGTGCTCATAGAGCTCTTTCGTTATGCGGACGTCGTCTATGCAGTACTTCACGAGCTTGTCGAGCTCGCCATTCTTCCACCAGTCGATGGCATCCAAGCCATGCCCAGACTTGTTGGTTCCCAAAGTGGCTTCGGCCACGGTATCGAGCTTCAGGCGCCTTCCCAGCACGTCCTGCACTTCTTTCATGAGGTCTATGCTCTTTATCTTGGTGAGATCGCCGGGATAGTACTTATCAAGGAGCGGGATGTCGTAATGGTCGCCGTTCCAGGTCCAGGGGATGT
>CAYSOS010000045.1:0-5379 GCA_964432735.1 uncultured Candidatus Saccharibacteria bacterium | reverse complement strand
ACCGCTGCCCGCACTGTTCGGGAGCGGGGCAGGTCAAGTCCGCTGAATCCCTTGGACTGGAGCTGCTTCGTGAAATAAAATGCCAGCTTAAGGATGCGACCGCGCGCCGCGTGAAGGTGGCCTTGAATCCCGCGGCGGCTTTTGCGATTCTAAATCAGTTCAGGCGCGATTTGGTGCGTCTGGAAGATGCGCGGAACGTGAAGATCGAGGTCTGTGGGGACCCCGGCGTGCCGCTCGGACAAATGCAGGTATCGACCGCCCGCGAGGGCGGCGATTGGGTGTTGAAGAAAATCAGCGAGGTGGATGACTATGTACGCAATACTTAGCGACCGCGGCCGGCAGTATAAAGTTCAGGAGGGCGATGTGGTCGCGCTGGACAAGGTCAAGGGCGACAAAGGCGCGAAGGTTACGTTCGACCAGGTGCTGCTGCTGGGTCTGGACGGCGGGCAGGTGAAGATCGGTTCGCCACTGGTCTCAGGCGCCAGCGTCACAGGCGTCGTGGAAGAGCACGCGCGGGGCGAGAAGCAGATTGCGCATCACCGCGTCTGGACCAACTCGCAGGGCCGCCGCAGAGGCAGCCGCTCCGGTCGCTGAGACCAGCGCTTCCGACAAGGCAGAGAAGGAGATCGACACCGAGCTCTTGAAGACCCGCATCGACGCTCTGGATTTCTCGTCCCGCACCGTGAAGGCCCTCATGAACGCCAACATCCGTACCATGGGAGGCCTCGCACGCAAGAAGGAGTCCGACATCATGGATGTGGACGGCCTCGGCGCCAAGGGCATGCAGGAGATCAAGAAGCTCCTCGCCCAGCACGGCATAACACTGAAGCAGTAATCAGCCAGCACCCACCTTTTACCCACTACCATGCGCCACCACTCCAACAAGCGAAAATTCGGCCGCGAGAAGACCCAGCGGAACGCCCTCATGCGATCGCTCGCCAGGAACCTCATCCGCGACGCCAGGATCAAGACCACCACCGCCAAGGCCAAGGAGCTCCGCCCGTTCGTGGAGAAGCTCGTCACCAAAGCCAAGACCGGCACAGTGGCGTCTCGCCGCCTGGTGAATTCAGTCATCATGGGCGCGCCTGAGACCAAGAAGCTCTTCGCAGAGATCGCTCCGAAGTACGCTTCGAGGAAGGGCGGCTATACGCGCATCGTCAAGCTCCCGAACCGCGACCTTGACGGCAGCCCGATGTCTTTGATCGAATTCGTCTAATACCACCTCCATGAAGCACACCATCGACGCACAGGGAAAGAAGATCGGCAGGATCGCGAGCGAAGCCGCAGCGATCCTCATGGGCAAGAACAGCGCCTCGTTCGCCAAGAACAAGGTCGCTTCAAGCACCGTTGAGATCGTTAATGCCTCCAAGGCTGACATCTCTGCCAAGAAGAAGACCAGCGATATCTACGTGACCTATACCGGCTTCCGCGGCGGCCTCAACAAAGAGTCCCTCGGCCACATGATCGACCGCGCCGGCATGAAGGAGGTCTTCACGAGGGCGGTCTCCCGCATGCTCCCGGCCAACAAGCTCCGCAATGAGCGCATGAAGCACCTCACCATTTCAGAATAATACACACCATGACATCCACCAAGACAGAGAGATATTTCGAGGCAGTCGGCCGCAGGAAGACCGCTATCGCCCGCGTTCGCCTCTTCCCGGCTAAGGCCACCGGCTTCGAGCTCAACGGCAAGCCTCTGGAGGTCTATTTCCCGACGAAGGAGATGCAGATAACCGCCATGGAGGCATTCGCCAACGCCAAGCCGGCAGAGCACTTCAGCGTCTCGGCCAAGCTCGTCGGGGGCGGCATCGTCGCCCAGTCCGAGGCGCTCCGCCACGGCATCTCCCGCGCCCTCCTCGTCTACGACCTCCAGCTCCGCGGCCGCCTCAAGAAGGCAGGCTTCCTCGAGCGCGACGCCCGCGCCAAGGAGCGACGCAAGTTCGGCTTCAAGAAGGCCCGCAAGAGCCCGCAGTGGTCGAAGCGATAAGGCAAGAAGAGGATCTGTTCCTCGCCACCAGAAAAGCCCCTGCAGGGGCTTTTCTTCTGTCCTCGACGATTTCCTGCTGGAGATCGTCTGCGGATGTGGCTCGAAACAGATCCTCTTCTTGCTTGTTTCGCTCGCTTAGTTATACTTTCATCATATGAAATACACCGGCGACGATATAGAGGACAGCGACGTAGTCCAGGAAAACCTGGATGATTCCGTCGTGGCGGAAGAGAACGCAGCGGAAACAGTAAAAAAGCTCCGTGAGAAGCTCAAGAAGGCCGAGGCCGAGAAGACCGAGTACCTCACCGGCTGGCAGAGGGCCAAGGCCGACCTCATCAACGCCAGGAAGCGCGACGAGGCCGACCGCGCCGAATTCGTGAAGTTCGCCAACGAGCGCCTCATCGAGAGCATCATTCCCGTCATGGAGAGCTTCGATATGGCAATGGGCAACAAGGAGGCCTGGGAGAAGGCCGACAAGAACTGGCGCGTGGGCGTCGAGTACATCTACGGCCAGCTCAAGAAAGCCTTGTCAGACGCCGGCCTGGAGGAAATAAACCCCCTCGGCAAGCCGTTCGACCACGCCCGAGACGAAGCTGCCGAATACATTCCCGCAGAGAGCGAAAAAGACCACCACAAGGTCCTTGCAGTGGTCCAGAAAGGGTATACACTGAATGGGAAGAACCTTCGGCCTCCGAAGGTCAAAGTGGGGGAGTTTAAAAAATAATCCTAATTTATGAATCCTGAAACAAACAATGCAGGCGGCAACTCGACCATGAACACGGTCCTCATTATCATCCTCGTCATCATCGTCGGCCTCGTCGTCTGGTACTTCACCAGCCACAAGAGCGCCCAGGCCCCGGACAATTTGAATAACTCGTCGGGCGGCCTCCATATCGACATCGGCGGCTCGAGCAACACCTCGAACAGCGCCCCGGCTAATAACAGTGGTTACTAGGCATCTCGAAGCATACACATGCAAACCCCGGGCCACACCTGGGGTTTGTCTTTTATTGAGAGAATCCCTAGGCTTTAATCCCGAGATGATTCACAATCAAATCAAGCTTTGAGTCCATTCCGTGCAAACGACCGTCGATCCCATCGAGGCGACGATCAATTCCATCAAGTCTTGTGTAGACTTTGCCGAAATTCTCATTGGCATATTCATACATGCGGTCGAACTGGCCGATCATAATCTCGGTCAGCTCGTCGAATTTCTGATCAACCTTGGCGAAACGCTGGTCGATCTTATCCATACTACTCTTAAATTCTGTCCTCGTAACGTAATCCGTCATTTGAATTTCGTACATTGTATTCCTCGGTTATGTGTAACGCAAGCAGTCTAGCAAGGAGGAGTTAAAATCCGTCTCAAAAAAGGTTCAAATTTTCATGAATTTTTATTCAAATCCGCATGAAATTTCGCCTGGAACTTGACGTACCGGTAATTCGTGTATAATAAAACCATGTTAGCCCCGTATCGTCCTCAATTCGTAGAGAAGATCCTCACTGATGGCGCTGGCCGCCGATTCCGCGTGGTCTTCGCCGTCTCATTCGTGAATGGGGAAGCCCGTGGCCGCATCGTGTCGGCACAGGAGATTCAGACCATCAAAGGCCAGGCCGCCGAGACTCTCTGCCTGCCGGGCATTTCCGCACAGAAACATTCGGAAGGAATCTCTTCTGATTTCGCCCCTATCGCATCTCCATATTTCTCTCTCGATTTTCTTATAAATAGCCAACCGACACGAGCGCCTTCTCGCATTTAAATACTTGTAGCTTCAGTTTGTGTAGAACCTCGTAAATTAAATATGCTGTAACAAAAAAGCGACCAACGTACGTCGGTCGCCTTGAAAAGAGTAAACTCACACCACAGCCATAGTGCCGCCAAGATCTGATAGAGGTATTGAGCCCCGAACAGATTGTTTTCTTCCATCGATTTCGGCCGTGCCAGTGAATGAGAATCCGCTCTTGAGTGGCTTCAGTAATTCGAAACGTACAGTAATCCACATCCGTGGATCAGTTACTCGATTACACCTCCATCCTCTTCCACTTTCTGTTGGCTTCATCCTGATAACCTGCACTAGAAGAGGATTCAGTCCGTTTCTGAGAATACGGTCCGCCACTTCTTGAGCTGACTCTAAAACAAGATATTGCGATTTCATTGGTAAAAAACTTTGCTGCTGTTCGCTAATAACTATAGCATATTTAATCCCTAACTGTCAATAGTAGAAATAACCCTTATTTACGTTAACTAATCACATATGTCAAAAATCATCGGAATAGACCTCGGTACGACCTTCTCGGCAGTTGCAGTCATGGAAGCGGGCACGCCGCGCGTCCTTGAGAACGCAGAAGGCGTCCGCACCACTCCTTCCATCGTCGCCCAGTCCAAGACGGGCGAGCGCCTGGTGGGCCTTCTTGCCCGCCGCCAGGCAGTTACCAACCCCAAGAACACCATCTTCCAGATCAAGCGCTTCATGGGCCATAACTTCGACGAGCCCGGCGTGCAGTCGGACATCAAGAACGTCTCCTTCGACGTCCGCAAGGCGTCGAACGGCGGCATCGAAGTCAGGTTCGGCGACAAGTGGATGCGCCCGGAAGAAGTCTCGGGCATGATCCTCCAGAAGCTGAAGACCGACGCCGAAGCACGCCTCGGCGAGAAGATCACGGAAGCCGTCATCACTGTGCCGGCGTACTTCAACGACTCCCAGCGCCAAGCCACCAAGGACGCCGGACAGATCGCCGGCCTCGACGTGAAGCGCATCATCAACGAGCCCACGGCCGCGGCCCTCGCATACGCCTTCGACAAGAAGAAGGACGAGAAGATCGCCGTCTTCGACTTCGGCGGCGGCACCTTCGACATCTCGGTCCTCGAGGTAGGCGATGACGTCATCGAAGTGAAGTCCACCGACGGAGACTCGCACCTGGGCGGCCGCGACATCGACGCCAAGATCGTGAACTGGCTCGCCGACACCTTCCAGAAGGAGAACGGCATCGACCTCAAGAAGGATCCATTGGCCCTCCAGCGCCTGGATGAAGCGGCAGAGAAGGCCAAGATCGAGCGTTCGACTGCCATGCAGACGGAGATCAACATCCCGTTCGTGACCTCCGGCGCGGACGGACCCAAGCACCTGGTCGTCACCCTCACCCGCGCAAAGCTCGAAGAGCTCTGCCAGGAATTCATCGACCGCGCGGTCACCATCACCAAGCGCGCCATCGCGGCATCGCCATTCAAGGTGAATGAGATCAACGAAGTCGTTCTCGTCGGCGGCCAGACGCGCATGCCGGCCCTCCAGAACGCGGTAAAACAGCTATTCGGCAAAGATCCTCACATGGGCGTGAATCCCGATGAGGTGGTTGCGGTGGGCGCCGCCATTCAAGGCGGGATCTTGGGCGGC
>CAYSOS010000044.1:0-5433 GCA_964432735.1 uncultured Candidatus Saccharibacteria bacterium | reverse complement strand
TGGTTTAATTGCGGCGAAGTTGATGGCCGAGGTATATCGGTCGAAATCAAAATCTCCAACGAAATACAGATTGTTAGATGGGTAAAGAAGAAGAGCCATAACACCAGCGTTAGTAACAAGATTGGCTACCCCGGATCCAAGTGGACTCCAAGATGAACCATTCCAGGAGGCCATTGCATTAGCCGATACCCCATCAGCAGTAGTGAAAAGGCCACCGGCATACAAAGCACCCGCAGTATCAATAGCTAATGCGTTTGTAGCACCGCCAGTCACACTTCCAAGCGCAGTCCATGTAGAGCCATTCCATGATGATACGAATCCGCTTCCACCGGCATATAATGTATTAGTTGAGGTGCTAAAGACAAGGGCATACGTGAGACCTACGCCGGCTCCGAGAGCGCTCCATGATGAGCCGTTCCAAGAGGCAACGTCATTTACTGATGTCACACCTGCAGTATTAAAGTTGCCTCCGGCGTACAATATGTTAGAAGGACCAATAACAAGAGCGTTCACAACGAAATTCATTCCGCCTGCGAGTGAGCTCCAGGTTGAGCCGTCCCATTTGCCGATATAATTGAGTGGAGTCGCGCCAGAGCTGACAAAATTGCCGCCAGCATAGAGATTGCCGAGAGAATCAAAAGCCAACGCATATACGGTACTATCAAGGCCGGATCCCAATGCGCTCCAACTCGAGCCGCCAATATCCCATCGGGAAATGCTGTTGGTAAATCCACCCCCGGCATAGAGAGCCGTAGCTGAAGGATTCAAGGCCAGTGAATACACAATATTATCAACACCAGACCCTAGAGCACTCCAGGTCGAGCCGTTCCAAGAAGCAACGTGGTTTACGGCAATTCCACCAACCGACGTAAAATTGCCGCCGACGTAGAGGATATTTGTCGATGTGGCATAGGCAAGAGCGTTTACGACTTTATTAAATCCTGACCCGACAGTGCCCCAGGTAGACCCATTGAAAGACGCGAGGTTCATGGCTCCCAATGTTCCATCAGCAGTCGAGAACGACCCTCCTGCATATAGGGTTCCACTCGGAAGGACAGCAACCGCACTCACCGTTGAATCAAAAGCTGCAGATCCGACTGCACTCCAAGTTGAGCCGTCCCATTTGGAAAAATGATTCATCGGCCCCCCATTCATAGTGCTAAACGCGCCTCCTGCATAGAGATTGCCCGCCGCATCGAGAGCGATCGAGTTAACGGTGCCACCCGCCCCAGTTCCAAGCGCGCTCCATGCGGTACCGCTCCATTTTGCAATGCGACTGGTATTAGCAATTCCGCCAGCAGCAGTAAATTGACCGCCGACGTAGAGGATATTTGTCGAAGTACTATAGACAAGTGTATTAAGAGTCTGAAGAACTCCGGATGTAACCGGACTCCATGCCGCGCCGTTCCATCGTGCTATGCGCGCCGCAGAGACTCCTCCAATAGTAGTAAAACCGCCGCCAGCATAGAGAGCGCTTGTGGAAGTCGCGAATGCGAGCGCATTGACGTTGCCGCTTGATACTCCTGTTCCCAAAGCATTCCAGCTGGAGCCATTCCATCGTGCGATATGACCTGTATTCGAGACCGAATCAACACTTGTGAATGAGCCGCCTATATAGACATCGCCTGTGGTGCTAGCAACAGCTATGGCAGCAACTGAATTGCTAGCGCCTGATGATGTTTGAAGAGTACTCCACGCCGAGCCGTTCCATTTGGCAATATTACCTACTGATGTACCGCCTGCTGTCGTAAAATTGCCTCCTACATAGAGAATGGCGCCCGAAGGATCGAATGCTAGAGCAAAAACACTGGCTCCGAGGCTTAGTCCCGTTCCAAGAGCGCTCCATGATGAGCCGTTCCAAGAGGCGATGCCCCCCGCGTTCACTCCTGCCACTGAACTGAACGCTCCCCCGACATACAGGATGTTTGTCGAAGTCGCATAGGCAAAAGCGGAAACCGTGCTATCAGCTCCAGGATAGATTCCACCTGTGCCCTGCCAGTTAGAGTCAGTGATAGTTGGATCGATGCGGATAGGGTATTCTGCCGAAGAATCATCAACAAAGATGGACAGGGAATCTGCCACGACCTTCATATATGCGGGGAGTTTTTTGCCTGAAGCATCACTGACAGATAGTTTGTCGTAGACAAGATCGCGGCCAGAAGCGAGGGTGACAGTCACGCTTCCCCCAAGATCACTCGAGAGTTTTGCTCCTGTCAGGCGTCCTTGGACATGAAGGCGGCCGGCTCCGCCTAATTTTCTTGGGATAACAAAATCTTGGGTGATGCCATCACCGGATGCGGTGAATTCTTCTGAAAGAAGATACCTGTACAGCGTAACCTTTCCCTCTTTCGAAGAAACTGCGCCGGGACCAAGGTTGATGATCTCATCATCCCTACCGATGCCTGTCGTGGTAAGCGAGAATTGTCCGGGTTCCCCTTTCGCAACAGAAGTCACCGTAAGGCCCTGCGAGGTAACCTTACCCTTCATAGCCTGGAGAGTGGAAATGAGCTCGATTCCATCAGCATCTGTAGCAACTGAAGTAAGACCTGGAGTTGCATTTACTGCTGCAGATCCGATCTGATCAGCCGGAATGGGCTCAGCAAAAGAAACAGCAGGCAAAGAAAAAGCTGTAGCGAGCATCGCGACAGCGAGAACAGCGTAGTATTTATACGCACTCATAGGCAGAATTATACCCTATCCTGTGAAGCTGCCCTGTGGATATGTTGGGAATAACTGTCCAGCTTATTTCTTCGGCCTCATCAAGGGGAACATCTGGGTCTCGCGCAGCGGCTTCCCTGCCAATGTCGCGAACAGGCGGTCACCGAAACCGAAGCCACAGGTCGGCGGCATGCCATGCTCAAGCATCTCTACGAAATCATAGTCGGGCATCATGGCG
Source organism: uncultured Candidatus Saccharibacteria bacterium (assembly GCA_964432735.1). Lineage (GTDB taxonomy): Bacteria > Patescibacteriota > Minisyncoccia > Phycocordibacterales > PALSA-1337 > C7867-002. Next base: position 2,537 of record CAYSOS010000044.1, on the reverse strand, counting down.
TCCGTATCGCCGCGGTCGATGAGCTTCTGCTGTTCTTGGAAGCGAGCGCGCTGTTCGACAGGATCATTGAGCTCTGAATAGCCGTTGCCGATCTCCGAGCCGGCCAGGATGACCTGGAAGCGCTGGACTGTGCCGGCGCTTTCTCCTGTGTTGGACTTGGCCAAGGGCGCGATGATGGTCGGATGGTTCACAAGGAATGCCGGGCCGGAAATATTCTTGCGGCAGTATTTCCACAAGGTGTCGATGAGGCGCTCGCGATTGGAGCCTTCGTACGAGACTTTGAGATCGTCGAGCTTCTTCGCCATCTCTTTTTCAGTGGCCTTCAGGATATCGACGCCCGCCTGCTTCCTGATCTCCTCGACATAGTCGACGAACGGCCACTCGGCGGAGAGGTCGAATGAATGGCCTTTGACCGTAAATGACGTAGTGCCGAAGACTTCCTGGGCGATTTTCCTGTACAGTTCCTGCACCAGCTTCATGCCGTCCTCGTAGTTGGCGTATGACCAGTAGAATTCGAGGTTGGTGAATTCCTGGGCATGCTCGGGGCTGGTGCCCTCGTTGCGGAATGCACGGCCGATCTCGAAGGTTTTGGGGAACCCGGCGGCCATGAGGCGCTTCTGCCAGAGCTCGCCCACCGAGATGCGCAGGTACACATCCATATCGAAGTCGTTGTGGTGCGTGACGAAGGGTCGGGCCTCTGCGCCGCCGGTCGTGACTTCGAGCGTAGGCGTCTCTACTTCAAGGAAATCATTGTCCTGGAAGAACCTGCGGGCCACATCCCAGAACCTGGCGCGCTTCTTGAAGATATCGCGCTCTTCAGGCGCCATGATGAAGTCGAGATAGCGCTTGCGGAGGCGCTCGTCCGGGTCCGTGATGCCATGCCATTTCTCGGGCAAAGGCAAAAGAGCCTTTGCGGCCATTGTCCAACCAGTCAGGAGGATGCTCTCCTCTCCTTTTTGGGTCTTGAAGAATGTTCCAGTGACGCTGATGAGGTCTCCGATGTCCACGGCGGCCGTGAAGAGGTCGAACAGCTTGGGCTCGAGGACGTCTTTCTTCACCACGGCCTGGAATGTGGCCTTGCCGTCATCGAGGACCACGAACAAAATAGCGCCCTGGCCGCGGATGGCCATGATGCGCCCGGCGAGGTTCACTGTCTTGCCGGATTTTTCATTGGCGGCGAAATTCGCCCGCGCGTCAGCGAGGCAATGGTCGCGCGGAACGAGGGCGGGATACGGATCCATGCCCGCCTTCTTCAAGAGCTCGAGCTTCTGGAGCCGTGTCGCTTTGAGTTCTTCGAGTGATGCCATGAGGGAAGTATACCAAAAGGCCGCGTATGCGGCCGGGGACTATTTGATAGCGGCTATGAGGTATTCGGACTTGCCGTTGGGGGTCGGGACGGTGACCCTGTCTCCGAACTTGTGGCCGAGAAGGGCTGCGCCCAACGGAGAGAGGTTGGAAATCTTGCCGCGAGCCATGTCTGCCTCTTCGGAGCCGACGATGGAGATGAGGAGGGACTTGTTGTCTCCTTTCTTCTCGAGGCGGACCGTCGCGCCGATAGTGACGATGTCGTGCCCCTCGTGCTTCACGATCTGAGCGTTCTTCAGAAGCGTCTCGAGGCGGGCGATGCGGTCTTCCACTTCTGCCTGCTCTTCGCGGGCCTGGTGGTATTCGGCGTTCTCGGAGAGGTCGCCGAGGCGCTTTGCGTATTCGAGGTGCTCTGCGACTTCCTTGCGACGGTCGGTCTTCAGCATCGAAAGCTCCTTCTCGAGCTCTGCGTGCTTTTCGGCGGTGAGATACTGGATGTCTGTAGCCATATGAAAAAAGAAGATTTAGAGGGTGTTAGGGACAAAATATAGCACATGAATGGCGCGATAACAAGGCTCAGTGCGGCTTCTCGTGGGCCTTCCAGATCTTCAGAAAAATTTATCGACAGGTTGTGTTCTGATCCTGTGGTGTGATTTGGTGAAAAAGCTTTACATAGCATCATATTATTTCACCAGAATTTTCAACCTATGCGAATGAAAAATCCTAAGGGAAAGTTTGAGCCATCCGAGCCGCACAGCTCATCAGCCCTCCTCCTTTATTGCTCCTTGAAATACTCCGGCGTATGCACGTGCATGTACTCGAGCTCCGCGCGCATGACGGCGGCCGCGCCGATGAGGTTGTGGACAGATCCGTGCTCGAGAGTAACCGCGAAGGCGTACTTGGGATCCTCATACGGGAAGAAGCCGGTGATCCACGAGTTCACGTTCGCCTTAGAGGCGCCGAGCTCTGCCGTGCCGGACTTGCCTGCTGCTGTGACATACGGGACGTTCAAGGCCACGCTCGTGCCCTGCTGGACGCCGATGCGCATGCCCTGGTGGATGATGTCGAAATCCTCCTTGGGCAGGTCTATGGTCCGCTCGACATGCGGCCCGTCTCCCTGGAGGATGGTCGGGACGAGGAGCGTCCCCTCATTCGCCATAGCAGAGACCGCGCGGATGACCTGCGCAGGCGTGACCTGGGTGCCGTATTGTCCGATGACGGAGTGGTACGTG
>CAYSOS010000043.1:4409-5773 GCA_964432735.1 uncultured Candidatus Saccharibacteria bacterium | reverse complement strand
AAGTCGAGACCCTCTTCGAGAAGAACGGCTTCAAGCTCGAGCAGTCCTTCAATGCCGGAGACCATCACTACGGGCTCGTCCTTGCGCGCGCATAGCCTAATACCAGCCATATGAAAACCTCCAAATTCCAGATAACCATCCTCGTCCTGCTCATCGCCTTCATCATCGCGGGCGTCATCGCCTTCGCCACCTTCAAGGGCTCCAACTCCAAGGACCAGCTCCCGGCCATCACTGTCTGGGGCACATTCCCCAAGAGCGCTTTCGACCAGTATGTGACCCAGGTGAACTACACCACCGCACAGCAGATGACGGTGAAATACGTGGAAGAATCTCCCGAGAGCTTCTCCAAGGATTTCGTGGCGGCCCTTGCCCGCGGCACCGGCCCGGATGCCATCCTCGTCCCTGCGGACCTCCTTCTTGCGAGCGCGGACAAGCTCACGCCCATCCCGTATTCTGTCCTCTCCCAGCGCACATTCATGAATACCTACATAGACGAGGCCTCCGTGTACCTCTCGCAGAACGGGGAGCTCGGTATACCGTTCCTGACCGATCCGCTTGTCACATACTGGAACAGGGACATGTTCAATGCGGCCGGAGTCGTCCTCTGCGCAGACCCGTCCTGCAGCGTCTATTGGGACCAGTTCGCCGGCTTCAACCAGCGCATGACGGTGAAGGAGGACAACGGGACCATCACGAAGAGCGCAATCGCCCTCGGGGACTTCGCCAATGTCGCCAACGCCCGCGAGATCCTGGGAACGCTCTTCATGCAGATCGGCAATCCCATAACCGTGCAGAATTCGGGAGGCACCGTTTCGAGCGCCCTCAAGCCGACCTCTTCTGCTTCGGATCCGACTCCAGCAGTGAATTTCTTCGCCCAGTTCGTGAATCCTACGAATGCCAACTACTCTTGGAACCGCTCCTGGCCGAGCTCTAAGACTGCATTCCTTGCAGGGGATCTCGCCACATACTTCGGCCTCGCCTCAGAGCTCTCGGATCTCAAGGCCAAGAATCCTAACCTCAATTTCGATATCGCTCCGTTCCCGCAGGTGCGCACTGGCGGCGTGAAGGCCGCATACGCCAAGATGTTCGGCTTCTCTATCACTAAGACGTCCCAGAATGCCACTGCGGCCTACCAGGTCATCTCTCTCCTCACAGCGCCGCAGAATCTGGCAGTCATATCCGCGAGCGCGTACCTGCCCTCCGTCTCCAGGGCCGCCATCGCCGCAGGATCTTCCGACCCGTACATGACCCTCTTCAATCAGGAGGCTCTCATAGCCAAGACCTGGCTGGATGTCGATCCGACCGTCTCGAGCCAGATATTCGGCAGCATGGTCCAGTCTGTAGCCAATGGCCAGAAGACCACC
>CAYSOS010000043.1:0-4399 GCA_964432735.1 uncultured Candidatus Saccharibacteria bacterium | reverse complement strand
CGAAGGCTGTGAATGTTGCGAACAGCAAGTACAATTCTGTCCTGCAGGAAGCCGTGACTCCTTCTGCATTTAATGACGGGGAGGCCTCAAATGCCGCAGCTGTGGGATTGCTCGCCGCAGCAAATGGAGATGTGCCGCCAGTGAACCTGAACAGCACCCCCACGAACGGCCCGTATGGAGCCTTTAAGCTGGTTCAGTGCGACGGGCCGGATCTCTCAGGGTTGAAGGTGCCTATCAAGGTGAATGTGAATGGAGTAGAGTACACGACTAACCCCGGGAGCAACCCGCCAGGGTACGTGCCCTGCAACTTCAAGGGCCTCATGATCCAGGCACAATATCTCATCAACGTCATGATAATCCTCGGCGTCATCGCGGCTTTGGGAGGGCTGGCCTTTGCTGGATATCTCTACATAAGCGGCAAAGAGGGCAACATCAACAGGGCCAAGGAGATATTCCCCAAACTCTTCTTGGGCTTTATACTTATGCTCACGGCATGGTTCATCGTCTCCCAGATCCTGAAGTGGCTCACGGGGACGACCGCTTATTTACCGCCAAGCTAATCTCATGAAAAAAACTCTATTTTTTGCGTGCGCGCTCATCATCGCTCTCGGTTCCCAATCTATCTTCAGCGCTATCGCTCACGGCCAGCAGCAGCCGACGTCCTTCCAGCCTGGAGGATCCAACTCTGGATCCGGCTCTGATGGCGACACAGGCCCCTTCATGGACGGGTCTGGTTCTGGATCTGGAACGTCTGGGGGTGGAGGAACCTCTGGTTCACCTGCGGTTTCCGGTGGCGGCGGAACTTCAGGTACTCCTGGCACTTCGGGCGGAGGGGGTACGGCCACCGGCCCTGCAGTCTCAGGTGGCGGCGGAACAGGTTCGGGGCCTGCCGTCTCTGGTGGAGGTGGAACTGCTACTGGTCCTGCAGTCTCAGGTGGTGGAGGATTCGTTGAGCCGGTCTTCTACCTCCAGAACCCCCTCGATTCATCCAAATTCAACAGCGTAGGCGGCCTCATCAGCGGTTTCGTAGATATCTTCACATATCTCGTCATCATTTTTGCTGCCCTCGCGATTATCTATGTGGGATTCAGGTTCGTCATGGCCCGCGGCAACATGGAAGAGATCAAGGAACGCAAGAACCAGCTTCTCTATATCGTCATCGGCGTAGCCATAGTCATCGGAGCCCGCATCATCATCTCGGTCGTCATAAATACCCTTGAGGCTACGGGCATAGTCACTCCGAGCGTTATTAACAGCGCCAAGACTGCGGCGAGCGGCAAGTAGTGCTAAAATAAGCCCATTATGACAAACACGCTTTCAGACCTCATCAGCCTAGCCATTCAATACTTGAATCAGTTCCTCTTCCTCCTCATGGCCTTCGCCATCGTGGTATTCGTGTGGTATGTCATCAAATACTTCATCAAACCTGATTCTGAGAAGAAGGAGGCAGGACAATATGTCATGTATAGCGTCATCGGCTTCTTCGTCATCCTCTCAGTCTGGGGCATAGTCTCTATCCTCCAGAATACCTTCAATCTCCGCGGCGGAGGCGCTCCGAGCTACAGCCAGATCCAGACCCTCGTTCCGCATCCCTAGTAATCCACACCGCTTCTATGCGCTGTGGCGGCTATGAGCTATACTTATAGCCAGTCTACATGGCTTTAGCAGTGTTTATTAAACAAATAATCTAGCATGAAAAAACTTATTGCATCCTTGGCGGTCCTCGTTCCTTCGGTTGCGCTGGCCGCCGCCCCTATTACTGACGCCAACTCGCTCGTCTTCAAGCTCACGAGCATCGGCAATACCGTGATCGGCATCCTCATTTCCTTTGCCGTCATCTACATCATCGTGAACGTCGTCCGCTTCATCATGGCCTCCGGAGATGACAGGGCAGCCGTCCGCAACAACATCGGCTGGGGTGTTGTCGGCCTTGCCATCATCCTCTCCATCTGGGGCTTGGTTGCCATCCTTACCAACACCTTCCAGACTGATACCCGCGCTCCGATCGAGAGCTTCCCGGTGAATCCGAATCCTCCGACGGTCCGCTAGCCTTCCATGGGTGACGCAGTCGACAAGGCTCTGAGCCCCATATTCAGCATCATCGTCGTCCCTCTCCTCGAGCTCCTCTTCGCGGTCGCAACGGTCGTCTTCGTATACGGGGTGATACAGGTAGTGCTGAACCAGGTTGATACGGAAGCGCACGAGAAGGGAAGGAAGAGCATGCTATACGGTATCATCGGGCTCTTCATCATGCTCTCTGCCTGGGGCATCATCTATTTTGTAGGGAATCCGTTAGCCGGATTCGGGAAATAGCAAGTTCTCGGGATATGCGCGAATAAAAAAGGGCCGCAGGGAGGTTTTAATCTCGCTGCGGCTCTTTGCTATCTTGTCTTCAGGTTCGAAATGCGCTCTGTTGCGCATGCTGTTTTAAACCAGTCGGGCGGCGGAGCGGCTCCGCGGTACTTGCAGTACGCGAATTCCTTCTCCGCGAGGCCCTGTCCTTCCAGGATCTTGAAGCCCATGGAGCTTCCCGTCAGTCCTTCATCCCAGGCATGGTCTTGTCTGGGCTTATTGGGATCTGCAGGATCGCCGCCCACGCGTTTCAGGAACTTGTGGCTGACGAACTCGTCGAAGGCTACTCTGTCGCGGCATCCGACGATGATATGCTCTCCGGGCTGCATGTCCCACCAAGTCTCTTCCTTGGAACTCAGGACAACCCTGCCGTACTTCTGCACGCCGTCCTTCAAAAGGCCGAAGGCGGGCAGTGGCTTATGCACCCCCGCATCTTGGCCAGCATCGCCGTTTCCAGCGTTGCTTTGGGCCACGATCTTTGGAGGGGGCATCAGGAAGAACAGAAGGGTCAGAATGATCACGGTGCCGACACCGATGATCGTCCTGGTCTGTTTCCAGTCCCGCTTCTTCTCCGGCTTTTTCGATTCCTGCGATTTCTCTTCAGGCATGTTATTTGTCTCCTTTTTTCTCTGACGCTGATTTCTTTAGGGTTGCGACGCCGCTATCGCCGAAAGCGATGATGGAGGCATCTTTGGGAAGACCTTGGAAGGTCTGTATGTTTCTCGTCGCTGCGCCTTCCGCGGCTTGGGCGATGATCGCCGCTTCTTCGGGAGGGATGTTTGCATCAATGAGAGCCTTCACTCCGTCCGCGATAACGCCGATCTTCGACTTGACCCCGAAGGTCTTCTTGTCTTCTTCCGACAGGTCAAGATCTTTTAGTATCGGGTTCTTGACCGAAGTCCCTGTGTCCCACTCATATGGTGACGTGGCGTCTTCTCCGTCGAAGATGTTTGCGACCCATGAGGCCACCTCCATCTTGTAATAGAGAAGAGACTCGTACGAGTTGCATGCTCCGAGATCGGAAAGCCTTCCGATTATGATGGCTAAGGTCCATCTGCGCAGATCCTCAATCTTGTAATTGAGCGACCGGCAGAGGGTCTCGTGCCCATCTCTCAAGCTGAACAGATCATCCAATTCAGCGACGATCCCATAACCGTCTTTGCTGTTGAAGTGGATTTCTGTCCCGTCTTTCCTTGAGCAGCTGAGCAGATGATGTTTCTGGAAATCGATCACGTCTTCTTCGCGGGAATAATACCAAGGCACGAAATGGAAGCCTTGGGTATATATCACGAGAATGCGTGAAAGATTGTCAGTGAACACCACTGCCTTGCGCCCCTCTACCTGAACTCCTAAGTTCTGGTAGACGCACGCTACGATCACCCAGATGATTATCAGAGGCAGCGCCGTGATAACCCAGGGATTGCCGGACCTTCTCATGAAGATGAGATGGAGCAGCTCGTATACGAATACGATAGACAGTACATTCACGAACAAGGCCCACAGGTCGATCGAATCACCGACATATCTGAGAGCCAAGGGCGAATCCACTGGACGTTTCGGGGGAGGCATCCTGCTGTCAGGATATACCAATGGCGGAGGCACATCCGCTTCTTCTTGCGGTTTGCTATATTTCTTTTTCACAATATTCCTTTCTTTTGAAGGGTTTGGTTTGAAGTTTTCAATGTGCACCTATATGGAACACATGAGGTTATCTGGGTAGTATATTAGCACATTTTTACCCATTTTGTCAAGGCAAAAGAGGCCTTATCTTGCATAATAAAAATGCCCTACGGAAACCGGAGTTTCGTAGGGCATTGCATTCTAAAAAAGAACAACTGTCACAATCTGCAACCGCGCGTCCAAGCCGGTCCTCGAGCTGAATCCGAGTTCCTGGCCCAGCCTGGGAATGTGTACCCTTGGCTGCATGCCGGAGCTGTGTAGCAGTTCCGGACAGGAGCGCAGTTCGCTTGCCGACCGCCGCCGAAGCTGACGCCGTAGCTCGCCCCCACTCCGATACCAGTATTTTATGACGGGGAGTGGTAGTAGG
>CAYSOS010000042.1:0-5828 GCA_964432735.1 uncultured Candidatus Saccharibacteria bacterium | reverse complement strand
GGGGTACCCCGGCAACCATCAGGACGGCTACGACAACCTGAAGGGCGAGGTGCCATACCGGGCCCCGGAGGCGGTCCCCGAACCGGCGACGTACGGGCTGATCGGCGCATGCTTCATGGCCTTCATCATCGGCGTCCGGCGGATCCGGTCCCGACGTCAGGCCTAGCTTCGGTTATACGCGCATTGATCCAAGCCGCTCGCGCCCATGCGAGCGGCTTTTTTGTATCTCAGGCCTATCCCTGCCAGGGCTTCTTGCCGAAGACGCGGTAGCAGACGTATGCCGCGATGAGGGCGCAGAGGCCGATCTCGATGGCCAGGCGGATATCGTCGAAGGTGGCGAGGAGCAGGCTGTATCCTTCCCCGGCCGCATAGCCGATCAAGGCGAAGATCGGCGTCCAAAAGGCATTGATGATGATGCAGTAGAGAAGGAATCTCTTGAATGAAAGGCCTTGCCGGCTCAGGTACACGACCACCACGATGGAAAGGCCGGCGATGAAGCGCACCCCGAAGAGGAGCCTGAGAGGATTGCCTCGCTCGAGCTTGGCGATATAGCGCTTGAAGTCCGAGCCGGTCACGGATTCGGAATGCTTCTTGCCGATCATGTCCGCCCAGGGCGACCGGGCGATGAGGAACCAGAAGCCTTCGCCCAAGATGGAGGTCGCGTAGCCGATCACCATGACCTGCCAGAGGGGCAAGACGGCGCTCGCAGCAGAGAGGAAGGCGAGAGAGAGGACAGCCGGCTCGCCAAGGAAGAATACGATGCCGAAAGACGTCGCAAAGAGGGCCAGAGGCGACAGCCCGAGCGACAGGATGTATGCGGCTAATGAATCCATGAATGGAAGGCCGATGAGATCGTATAAGCGCAGAAGTCCCGGAGCTGGTCCACTTGAGACGAGTACGAGAAGAGGATGAGGCCTCCCACTGCAGCCACGAGAGCTATATGGAGCACGAGATGTATGACAGCCTGGGGGATGTCTTTTTTCTCGAAGTAGTAGAACGTGACCCCTAGATACACCTCCCAGGCAGAGAGCACCAGGGCAAGGAAGAAGCCCATGACGTTGGAAGCGGCCATGAGGTTGCCTACGAGCAAGAGAATGACGCCCATGACGATCAGATTCACCCCATTCGCCAAGCGTTGGAGCTTGAAGTGGGCGAGCAGGGGAAAAAGCGAATGTATGCGGTGCTCCACGAAGCGGGGGTGGGTTATAAGGAGCGTACCGAAAGAGAGATAGAAGAGCGCGACCAGATAGTAGCTGATGAAGAGGATGGCGCTGAACATGAGAGTATTCGTGTGTGGTATAGTATATCATCATGGCGCAAAATCCAAAGGAAAATGGGGTCCTGGCGGCATTCAGGCACGCAGCGGATACGCTCCCTTTCTATAAAAAGATCCTCGAGGAGCGCAATATAGACGCTTCCAAGATCCAGACAGAGGAAGATTTCCTCTCGGTCCCCATCATAAGGAAAGAGGATGTCTTTCCGGCGTTTCCGGTGAAGGATCTCTGCCAGAACGGCTCCCTGGACGGCTTCGTCTCCGCCATCGTGAGCTCCGGCACCTCCGGCGTCTTCTCGTATGGGCTTCTCACGCATGAAGAAGTGAAGGCCCAGAAGCAGATGCTCGACGGCCTTCTCTCCATGGCCTTCGATGTCGAGAAATATCCGCCGCTCATCATAAACGCCCTCGCCATGGGCGTCTCATTCGCGTCGAGCTTTCCCGTCATCCCTACGTCTGTCCGCTCGGACATCGTCCTTCATGTCGTGGACACCTTCAAGGGCGAAGGCAGGCAGATGCTCCTCATCGGGGACCCGCACTTCATCAAGAAAGTCCTGGAGGAAGGCGTCGAGAAGGGCTTCGACTGGAAGGATATCCGCATCTCCTGCGCTGTCGGCGGCACAGCGTCATCAGATAGCATCTTGCAGTACCTCCTGTCGCTCCTCAACTCGCGCAGCGCTGCGGATCCCATGGGCGGCATGGACGACGGCAACCGCATCTTCGGCACCATGGGCCTCACCGAGATCGGCTTGAACGTCTTCAGCGCCATGCCGGATCTCATCGCCCTGCGGCATGTCCTCCAATCGAATCCGCCCCTCATGGAGCAGGTCTTCGGCATGCCTCTGTCGGTCTGTCCCGAGCTCATGTATTACGATCCCCGCAGAATATACACGGAGATCTGCGATGCAGACGCCCGCGGCGTGGGGGACATCGTCATGTCGCACTTGGATGCATCTCTCAAGACCATGCTCATCCGCTACAATACGGAGGATAAGGGCATGCGGTTCGACAGGGATGCCGCAGAGCGGGCTTTGGGCATGAAGCTCCTCCTGCCGCTTCCCGTCATGGCCATCTTCGGCAGGGCAGCGGACGTGAAGGACGGCGCTCTTTCGGCTGCTATTGTGAAGGAGATGCTGTACCGCGACTATCCATTCGCGAGCAAGGTGACGGGGCATTTCGTGATCTCGGGGACAGAGGTCCGCATCCAGCTCAAGCCCGGCGCAAAAGGATCTTCTGCCGCCGCGCCCTCCATCCCCGGAGCATCGGCCTCGCTCGTGCCATACCGCGACTTCGAAAAAGATGTGGAGCTAACGTACGAAACAAAATGGAAGCACAGTTCATAGATCTCCTGGCGGATCTCGACCGCATACTCCTTGCATATATCCGCTCCACCCCGTGGGAGATCCTGGTCCTGCAGGCATTCCTCCTTATCGCGATCTACTATTCCTTGAACGGCATAGAGCTCATGCTCCGCATGCGCTTCGTCTCCCGGCGCAACATGATGTTCTCGCGTATGGCGGAAGGCGGCATGAGCATCCTCATCGCCGGCGACAGCACGGCGGTAGGGACGGGCGCCAAGCGGCCCGAGAGCACCATCGCCGGCCTCCTCGCCCAGGACTTTCCCCAGACGAGCATCGTGAACGTCGCAGTGAACGGAGCCCGGACCAAAGGCATCATGAAGCAGTTCGAGAAGGTGCGGGGCAGCGAGTTCGATATGGTCCTCCTCTCTACCGGCGGCAACGACGTCTGGTCGTACACGCGCATCAAGAAGCTCGGGAAGCACCTGCGCGCGGTCCTCACCGAAGCGAAGGAGCTGAGCGGCCATCGGGTCATCGTGCTCTTCTTCGGCAACGAGGGCTCTGCGCCCTTCTTCCCGCGGCCGCTGCGCGGTTTCCTCATGAACCGCACCCGCCGGGTCAAGGACCTCTTCGCTGAGATAACGAACGAGGAGAGGGTGCCTCTCATCGAGCTCTTCACGTCAGAAGACGAGAATCCGTTCGTGGTGGACCCGAAGCGCTTCTTCGCGGCAGACGGCCTCCATCCGAGCGACGCAGGATACTGGGAGTGGTACAAGCGCCTCTGGCGCCTTATGATCGAGAACGGCTACCTCTATTCCGAAGAAAGCCGGAAAGCGAACGAGATAGCGACCCGGAATTAGTGAAGAACTGCGAGCGGATCTCTTCTTCCGCGTGCGAGAGGTCCTCTGGGCTGGCGATGACGCCGACGAACGAGAGCGCGGGGGAGTAGAGGAGCTCTATGGGCCCGACGAGGGCATCGTGCTCGCTTCTCGGGGAGAGGAGGATGCCGGCTTTTTTGAATATGTTGTCTATGAGCTCCGTGCAGAAGACCTGAGAGTCGTTCTTGATGGGATTCGTCACGATGAAAGGCCGCGCCAGGAACTTCACAGAGAGGACGTAGCAGAAGCCGACGAGGCTCGCGAACTGGCATTTCACCTCTGCGAATTTCCATCGCGACCGCTCGTTCTTGAGAGGCGTCTCCTGCCTATATGAAGCGCGCGCATGCCAGAGATCGACCGCCTTCGAGAGCTGGCCGCTGCCGTCTCGGCCATCGGCCGGCCGCATGACGATGAACATCTCCCCCGGAGCCGTGACCGGATCCACGAGGCCGAGGCCTTTGGTCTTGTCGCCCGAAACCAGGAGCTTGGGAGCGCCGTCCTTCCCGTGGCAGACGAGCATGGCATGAGTGATCGGGCTGTTCGTGGCGAGAGCGACCATCCGGGAGAGGATGGATCTCTTGAGATAGTACGTGGTCTTGTAAGAGAGGATGATGTCGTTCTTGGAAAGGCTCTCCGGAGAAAGGAAGAATCTGGGCTGAGCATCGCTGGATATGGCCTGCCGGAATAGCTGGATGGTGTCAGCGGCTTTCGATGCCTGCTCCATCCAGAGAAGGGCGTAGCCGATCTCTTTAGCGGCAAGCTCTGGGGAACGCGCAGCCGATCTGCTGGCTTTCCGGAGCTTGCGCAGGGCGCCGCGGATGCTCGCCAGGATGAGATGCCTGTGGAAACGGACAGGGACGCTCTCCAAGAGGCTGCGGATTTCCTCGATATCAATCTTGTCCAAAAAATCTGCCATGCTCTGGGACATCTTCAAGGGATCTGTTCTAGAGCTCGGATCAGAGAGGCTGCGGATCTTCCGCATTTCCTCTATGTATCCGGATAGCTTCCGTTGTAGCGAAACTGAGGCCATGTGTATGGTTGTGAGATTAGTATAGCTCAAAAAGGACCTTATTCCTGTGGACCTACCGAGAATCGAACTCGGGTCTCGGCAATGCGAATGCCGCGTCATGCCACTAGACCATAGGCCCGGGCCGGGGTGCTCTGCTTGTCGGGGCGCCGAGAATCGAACTCGGACCTCACGCACCCGAAGCGTGTATACTACCACTATACTACGCCCCGATTTGGGATACGATAGCACACTTTTTCGATTCTGTGGACCTACGGGGAATCGAACCCCGGCCTCGTCCATGCCATGGACGCGTCGTACCATTAGACTATAGGCCCGCGCTTTTCAGTCACGACAATCTAGCATGATTTGAGGATTTTTCAAAAATGACGTAAGCTGTGCCATGTTGGCGATGCCGGCACGCCGGGCCGTAGTATAGTGGTAGTATACATCCATGGGGTGGATGCGGTTCGGGTTCGATTCCCGACGGCCCGACCATTCAGGATTCAGAACGCACCCTTAGCTCAGTTGGCTAGAGCGCACCCTTCACACGGGTGAGGCCGCAGGTTCGAGCCCTGCAGGGTGCACCAGTGAGCTTGCGCGAAAAATCTGATATGATGTAGGGGACATGGAACAGTTCGAACACGGCATACAAGAGATCTTCAAGCTCGTCTGGGAGATGCTCGCGGCCATCTTCGCCGTCATCCCGACAGTCCTCAAGTTCATCCTCTGGATCTTCCTCGCGGTCATCATCCTGCCGTGCGTCTTCGTCGCGGGGCACATATACCCCTGGTGGGTCGAGCTCGGAGAAGATTTCTAAGCCCGAATTAGCGCATCACGCGGGGGATGTAGTACAATACCGCGCGTGAACGAGCCTCGCGCCACAAGCGCCTCTCCGGCGCTCCATCCGACCGTCTTCGTCATCTTCGGCATCACCGGCGACCTTGCTGCGCGCAAGCTCCTTCCCGCGCTCCTCGGCCTCTATGTGAAGAAGATGCTCCCGTCGCGCTTCGCCATCATCGGCTTCTCGCGCCGCGCCTTGTCCCGCGAAGAATTCCGCGACCTCATCAGGAGCCGCATGAGCATAAAGCCCGGCCAGTTCAAGGAAGAGGACGTGAAGCACTTCCTGGATCATATGTCCTACGAGCAGGGCATGTTCGAAGACAGGGGAGGATACATCCATCTTTCGGAGAAGGTCGCCGACATAGACCGCCGCTGGGGCCAATGCTCTAACAAGCTCTTCCATCTCTCCGTGCCGCCGAACATGTACGAGGGCATCCTCAACAACCTCTCTGCATCCGGCCTCACGGAGCCGTGCGCAGACGATACGGGATGGACGCGCGTCTTGATAGAGAAGCCCTTCGGCCGGGACC
>CAYSOS010000041.1:0-5833 GCA_964432735.1 uncultured Candidatus Saccharibacteria bacterium | reverse complement strand
GCGGCCCGGCTTGACCTCAGCGATGAAGCCCTGCGGATCTCCTTTGCCCTTGCCCATTTTCACTTCAGCAGGCTTCTGGGTGAAAGGATGGTCCGGGAAGATGCGCGTCCAGATCTTGCCGGTCTTTCCGGCGTTGTGGGTCATGGCCTTGCGGGCTGCCTCGATCTGGTTCGAGGTGACGCGAGCATACTTGGTGGCTTTGAGGCCGAATGAGCCGAAGGCGAGGGTGATGCCGCGGGTGTCAGCATGGGCAGCCTCCTTCATAGGATGCTGGCGCATGGTGAACCACTTGCGGTGCTTTACTTTCTTGGGATACAGCATGGTAGTAGATGAGGTTTATTTGGCTCCAGCGCCGTCTTTGACGTCCTTCTTGAAGACGTGGCCCTTGAAGATCCAGACTTTGATGCCGATGTCGCCGTAGGTCATGTGAGCCTTCTCGCGGGCGAAGTCGATATCAGCGCGGAGGGTCTGAAGCGGGACGCGGCCGCGCTTCATCTCCTCGGAGCGGGCGATCTCAGCGCCGCCGAGGCGGCCGCCCAAGTAGATGCGGATGCCCTTCACTTCCTTGTTGGCCATGACCTTCTCGACGGTCTGCTTCATGACGCGGCGGAACGGGAGGCGCTTCTCGAGGGACTCGGCGATCATGAGGCCGACGATGGCAGCGCTCGACTCCGGGGTGCGGACCTCTTCGATATCGAGCTTGAGCTCCTGGGTGCCGAGATCGATCTTCTCCTTGCGAAGGAGCTCGAGGACCTTGGCGCGGAGCTTCACGACGCCGTCGCCGGTCTTCCCTATGAGCATGCCAGGGCGGGAGGTCTTGATCATGACACGGAGCGTCTTCTGGGTGCGCTCGATCTCGATGCCGCCCAAGTAGAAGGAGCGGAGCTGGACCGTGAGGAACTCGCGGATGAGGATGTCCGTCTTCAAAGAGGCGCGGTAGCTCTTGTGCATGGAGAACCAGCGGCTCTTCCAGTCGCGGATGATCCCCAGGCGGTGCGAATATGGATGTACGGTGTGCGACATAAAATTATTTTGCGGCGGGCTTAGCCTTGGTAGTCTTTGCCGCCTTCTTCGCCTTTTCAGCGCGAGGAGCGAGGACGAGCTTCACATGGCTCGTGCGCTTCTTCAACGGGAATGCGGAACCGCGGGACATGGGGAGGGAGCGCTTGAGGACGTATCCCTGGTCGACGCGGATCTCTTTCACGAAGAGATTGCCGTTGTCGATCTTGAAATTGTGGGAGGCGTTGGCGACAGCGGAATCGAGGAGGTCTGCCAACGGGTGGCGGGCCTTCTTGGAACCATTGGAAAGGATGATCTTCGCATCTGCAACGGACTTGCCGCGGATCATGTCAGCGACGAGGCGCACCTTGCGCGGCGTGATCCTGTAGTTGTGGAGGGATGCGGATATCATGGGAGTCTATTATTTCTTTGCGGCGGCGTCAGTCGCGGCTGTCTTAGCGGCCTGGGCGGATGCGATCTCGGCCTCCTTGGCCTTCATCTCGATCTCCTTCTGCATCTTGCCGCCATGGCGGACGAACTTGCGGGTAGATGCGAATTCACCGAGGCGGTGTCCGACCATGTCCTCGGTGACAAGCACGTCTATGTGGATCCTGCCGTTGTGGACGCCGAAGGTGAAGCCGACCATTTCCGGGGAGATCTGGGAGCGGCGGGCCCACGTTTTGATCGCAGGCAAAGAGCCCGGCTTCTTGCCGGCGATCTTCTTGAGGAGGATCTCCTCTACGTACGGGCCTTTGTTGAGCGATCGTGCCATGATGCGTGATAAAAAATGAGCCCCGGAGAGCGTTCGGGCATAGTAGCAGAGCCGTATTTTTAAGTCAATATGCCCTCCATGCTATACTTAGGGCATGCTCGAAACACTCATTCTCGTCGCCCTCGGTTTATTGGTCTTCGGCGCTGCTGTCTGGCTCTTCGGGACTCTCTTATATAGGAAGCTCAAGGAGAACGAGAGCCTCAAATACGAGTTCGTGACCATCATCGCCCACAAGTTCCGCACTCCCCTCACCCAGATCAAGTGGACCACGGAAGGCCTTATTTCCACCGAAGCAGACCCGTATAAGAAGGAGCAGCTGGACCAGCTCCGCCTGTCCAATGAGAATCTGATCAAGCTCACGGGCACTCTCGTCGAGCTCACGGACGCCGCAGGCCAGGCCGAGTCCGCATACAACATGGAGACCATCAACTTCTGCGAGATGGCCAAGCAGGCCATGGAAGCCTCCAAGACCGCCTTCCACGAGAAGAACCTCTTCATGTCCCTCAACTGCGCTTCTCCGGAGATCCTGGTGAAAGGAGACAAGCCGCGCTTGGATTTCGTGGTAGGGACCATCATGGAGAATGCCTGCTCATACAGCCCTCCAGGACGGAATATCTCCGTAGACATCCAGATGGACAAGAAGCGGGCATATCTCTCCGTCACGGACAACGGCATCGGCATAGACGCCAAGGATCTTCCGCATATGTTCACGAAGTTCTTCAGGACCAAGGAAGCCCAGGCTATGGATACGGAGGGCCTGGGCGTCGGCCTCTATCTTGCCAAGAGCATAGTGAAGCGCCACAAAGGCACCCTCCAGGCGGATTCAGCAGGCTTGGGACAGGGCTCTACCTTCAGCCTCGTGCTTCCGCTGACGAAATAGCTATCTCCTCCCCTTCTTCCTCTTATACCTAGTCCTTGATTCGCGCGTCAGGGCGAGGATGCCGATGACGCCGATATATGTCGCGCTCACTTCTGCCGGAATGTGGTATGTCGGTTCATAGAGGGCGTTCCCTACGACGAGCGCCGCCACGATGATGGTCCAGAGGATGACATACAGTTCTCCGGGATGAATGGAGCTGTGCATGTCATGCCAGCGCCTGAATTCCTTTTCCGCGCTGTATATGGCGAGCGCCGCTCCGTAGATCCCCGCTATGGCAAGCAGCGCTTCATTGTGGGAGAGGCTGTTTTCAGTGAAAAAATCGTAGGCGATCGAGAGGAAGAAGATGACGCTCCAGAAGTTGACGAGCCTGCGCCATGTCGGCAGAGTCCCCATCTTCTGCAATCTTTCTGCGAGCCATCTCATGCCCTAAGTATAGCTTATTTCTTCCCCACGATAGCGTATACGATGAACACGATGAAGCTTTTTATCTTCTGCAAGAAGAAGTTCGTCGTGGGGTGATGTTCGAGGCTGGGGCTTTTCTTGTCGAGAGGGGCCATGGAGATAGAATCTGATGGAAAAACTATATCATCGAGCCACATAAAACAAAAGCCCCGCACTGCGGGGCTTCTTCGTATGTGAGAGAGATTACGATCCGCTCCTCATGAGGCGGCCAGGCTGGCGGCGGGATACCACGAATACGTTGGAGTACTTCTTCGGGGTGCGGGTCTTCTGGCCCTTGCCTGCCGGCTTGCCCCAGCGGGTCTTCAAGCGGCGGAGGCCGCGGCCCTGGCGCTGCTCGCC
Source organism: uncultured Candidatus Saccharibacteria bacterium (assembly GCA_964432735.1). Classification (GTDB taxonomy): domain Bacteria; phylum Patescibacteriota; class Minisyncoccia; order Phycocordibacterales; family PALSA-1337; genus C7867-002. Next base: position 2,381 of record CAYSOS010000041.1, on the reverse strand, counting down.
ACCGCCGTACGGATGGTCCACAGGGTTCTGAGCGGTGCCGCGCACGGTCGGGCGGATGCCCATCCAGCGGGAGCGTCCTGCCTTGCCGATAGTGACAAGGCGGTTCTCTTCGTTGGAGACGGCGCCGATGGAAGCCCAGGCGTCCTGGTGGACTTTGCGGACTTCGGTCGACGGCATCTTGATGTGCGTGTAGCCAGCGTCGTTGGCGATGACCTGGGCGAAGGAGCCTGCGGAGCGGACGAGCTTGGCTCCGGAACCCGGCTTGATCTCGATGTTGTAGACGAATGTGCCGACCGGGATGTTCTTCAACGGGAGGCGGTTGCCGGTCTCGATGGGAGCGTTCTCGGAGACGAGGAAAGAGTTGCCCACCTTCATGGTCTTCGGGAGGAGGACGTAGCGCTTGGTGCCGTCCTTGTAGTTGACGAGGCCGATATAGCCCGTGCGGAACGGATCATACTCGACGGTCTTCACCGTAGCGACGATGTCCTTCTTCTCATACAAGAAGTCGATGATGCGGTAGAGCTTCTTGTGGCCGGCACCCTTGTGGCGGACCGTGATGCGGCCATGGGCGTTGCGTCCCACATCGCGCTTGAAGCCGACTGTGAGAGGCTTATACGGCTCGGAAGCAGTGAGGTACTGCTTGAACGGCAGCGTGGTCATGTGGCGGCGGGACTTTGTATAGGGGCGGTAGGATTTCATGATGGTGTATTAAAAGATTTATACAAAGTCGATCTTGTCGCCCTTCTTCAAAGTGACCATGGCCTTGCGGACAGCAGAAACCGTGCCCCAGCGGCCCTTGGTGAAGATGCTCTTCGCCGGAAGGTTGATGACGGCGATCTTCACCGGCTTGACCTTGTACATGCCGAAGATCGCCTTGGCGATGGCAGGCTTGTTGGCGCCCATGGCGACCTGGAAGGTATAGACGTTGTTCTGGGAAAGGAGACCTGCCTTCTCGGTGATGTGCGGGCGGATGATGGCGTCTGAAGCGCCAGCGATAGCAGCCGGAGCGACGACCGTCGCGACCTCTTTCTTGGCTTTCACCGCCTTCGCAGGCTTAGCGGCCTTGACCGCCTTTGCGCCAACGGCTTTAGCCTTCACGGGAGCGGCTGCATCTCCGTAATTCTTCTCTGCTTTCGACTTTTTAGACCAGAACATCGGCATGGCAGTTTATTTAGAGAGGGTCTTAAGGGACTCTTCCGGATTGGAAATGATAAGGTAGGTGTGATTCAAAAGAGACACCGGGTTGATGTTGCGGAATTCCTCGACTGCGACGTTGCCGAAATTGCGGAAGCTCTTGGAGACCGCATCCGTCTTCTTGTCGAGGGTGATCATGGCTGCGTTGGCCTTCTTAGTCGCGAGCTTCTCGAAGCCCTTCACCTTGGAAAGAGACATGATGACGTTCTTTGCTTCCTTGGTCTTGGGGGCCTTGAAGCTGACAGCATCGAGGAACATCACTTCGCCGTCCTTCCACTTGCGGGAGAGGATGGCGAGGAGAGCCTTGGAACGGGCTTTCTTGTTGATCTTCCTGTCGAAGTTCTTGTCGGCGCGAGGGCCGTGGGTGATACCTCCACCGACCCAGATCGGCGAGCGGCGAGAGCCGTGGCGGGCCCGGCCAGTCCCCTTCTGCTGCCAGGGCTTCTTGCCGCCGCCGCGGACTTCGCCGCGGGTCTTGGTGTTAGCCACGGCAGAGCGGGAGTTGGAATTCATGAGGCGCACCACTTCGTGGACAAGGTCGGCATTCCAGGCGACGTCGAAGATGCCCTTGGGAAGCGTGATCTTCCCTGCCGACTTTCCTTCCTGGTTGTAGATGGGTGCGTCCATGATAGTGGATGAGTATAGGCTTATTTCTCGGCGACGATCTCTACGAGAGTGCCGCGGCGGCCAGGGATAGCTCCAGAAACATACAGGATGCTGTCGTCCTGGTCAATGTGAACCACCTTGAGGTTCTTCACCGTGATGCGGTCCGAGCCCATGCGGCCGGCCATGCGGGTGCCGACAGGAACGCGGGTGCGGAGACCTCCACCGATGGAACCTGGCTCGCGCTCGGAGTGCTTCTGACCGTGAGTGCGGGGTCCGCCGCCGAAGCCGTGGCGCTTGACCACGCACTGGAAGCCCTTGCCCTTCGAGATCGCCGAGACAGCGACTGTGTCTCCAGCCTTGAACTGGGTGAGCTCTACCTTGTCTCCGACCTTGAGGGTAGGAGCGGCCATACGGAATTCCTTCACAGATGCGAAGGAGCCGAGATCTTTCCACTGGCCCTTCTGGGGCTTGGCGATGCGGTTGGCGTTGCGGCTTCCCTCGCCGATCTGGACAGCCTCGTAGCCGTCGACGTCCGTGGTCCGGACCTGGGTGACGATATTGCGGCGGACGGCAACTGCCGT
>CAYSOS010000040.1:0-5903 GCA_964432735.1 uncultured Candidatus Saccharibacteria bacterium | reverse complement strand
CGGCGTGTAGAGATTACCGAAATTCTGGTCGAGATCTAGCTCGTCGAGGGTGTAGCTGTCCGAGCCTTTGGGCTTCTCCTGCTCTTCCATCTTGTAGATGGCCATAGCAAGAGGCACCTTGATGGTGCTCGCCGCAGTGAAGAGGTCATTCGAATTCAGGCCCAGGGTCGAGGCGTTGTTGAGATAGTCGAAGTAGATATAGGTCTTCTGCTTATACGTGGCCTGAATAGCCGTGAGCGACTCGCGCAAGGGCTTGAAGTTGATGATGTAGTGCTTGTCGCTGTTGGTGATGACCGCCGGGTTTATGAGCGTGCTCGTGCTGGTGGCCGCAATGGCCGAAGAGGTCTGGAGCGTGGTCGTAGCATGAATTGGCGCGACTACAAAGATCTGGCCAGGGTCTTTCTTGTACAGGTACGCCGCGAACAGGGCTCCGAGGCCCGCGAGCATGACGAATTGGAAGATGAGGAATTTCTTCATGGTGATTACCAGACAACATCACTCCCCGCATCGAAGTGCCCAACCTTCACCCGGGTGTCACAGGCGAACTTGTACCCGAGCTTGCCGGCATTCTCATAGAAATAGAGGTCCTGTGTATAACCAAGCGATCCCTTTCCGGGTATATACTCCTGCTTAGTTTCGAACCAGGGTTTTGGAAGTTTTGGGTCTTTGAACATTTCTATCTTGAATAGATTGAAACCCATACCTAGCCCATTTGCAGGCTGAATGGCGTCAGACAGAGGCTTCTGGGGAATAAAGTTGAGGGGCGTCACGCTCGGGTCGCCGTATATCATAGGCTGGCCGCCCTCCCCTTTTGTCCAATAAAGACCGCCGACGACATCAAACTTATCCATGCTTTCGTAGAGCTTAAGAAGGCCGTCCGGCGGAGGCAGATTATCCTCCTCGATCGTAAGCAGGTATTTCCATTTTGAAAGCTCGGGGTTGTTGAGGACCATCTCGATAGCCATATTGTATGCATGGCCGACTTCATACCCGCGGAAAAAGATGGGGCCGATCACCTTCTGATTCATAGGGCGCATGAGGCCCATCCATGCCTGGACGACGCGGTCTGAGATCATGCCGCGGGTCGGACAGATGATGATCGTCGAGAGATCGTTGTAGGTCTTTCCCTTATTCAGACGATCGATAGTCGCCTTGAGGTCAGCATTGTTTATACCGGTATTAAGATGCTCTATAACGACTGTGGGCTGCATGATCAGAGTATATTAATACCCCTGTATGTTGAAAAACAAGCGGGGGTTGCTAGCGGCTGCCGAAACTTGCGAGAGAGCTATAGAAGCCGTAGTGGCGCCACCCGCATTTGAATATTGACCCATTCCCCAAGCAGGAAGATTAGATACGTTTGTCGTACTACCAAGGTTTCCGTACGTTACCGCGCCTCCAGCACCCGGTTGACCCATGAATGAGATCAGGAGACGATTACTAATAAGGGCCGCCGTGCCTTGGGTTGATGTCGTTGAGCTCATTCCCATTGCCAGCCAATATTGGCCTGCAGATAATGTTGTTGCAAAGGGTATATCGATATAACGTATGCCATTGAAGTTCGATATGCTACCTGTGCTTAGTTGGAAAGAGGCATTGGTGAGAGCAAAACTTGTTGAGAACGTATTTGTTGTAAAGCCGCGTTGCGGGAAAGAAATATTCTGCGTAACAGTGTATTGCGAGCTGTTCGAATTTGCCTGCAGGCTAATCTGATAGGACAATGGCGCAGATCCGGATGCAACAGATTGCATGCTCAAGGAGTTTGCGCCCGTACCTTGTGAATATACCACCGCACGGAATGTGAGGAGCTGGCTTGCAGAGAAAGTGGTATTTCCAGTCGTTCCAAAAGTCGTGCTCTGTGCAGACATAGATACCGGCAACCTCAAATAGCTTCCTGCGATTCCATACGGAGAATAGAACGGTACGACCGCTGAGTTGGATTGTGTCGGATATGTAATAGCCGTAGAAACAGAGTTGATCGGAAAGTTTTCATAGAAAGACAAAGTGCTTGCAGCTGCCGCCACGCTCGCTGTGATGGTGTTGCCGTTGATACCGAACGACACTCCGTTCGAGTTCGAGAACGCCACCACGCCGTTAGAGGCTGCGCCCGTCATGGTGGAGTTGTTGACGTTGATGCCCGCGATGGTCGTCGTGGAGTTGCCGATGCGCTGGATGAGTCCGCCTTCGCAGACCAGGGCCTGGGACTGGGCAGAGTTGTACCACATGAGGCCGTTGGTAGAGCAGGTCTGGCCGACGTAGTCTGACGTGTTCTTCCAGTCCAGGCCGAAGTATGTCGGCGTAGCCGCGCCGGCTCCCGTGCCGGTCTGGGCGCGGCCGTTGTCCTTGTCAACGCGCAGCTGGCTGCCGAGGTTATTGGCCGTCATAGCGTACGCAGAAGAAAGAACTGCCTGGCGCGGCGTGAGGGACTCGACGTTGGAAGCGCATGTAGGGCTCGTGGTGCTTACGTCCACCTGGAGATATGCCGAGCTCGTGGTGGAGAAATCGAAGATGCTTGAGGAGAGCGTATCAGCCGAGCCGATGATAGCCGAGAAGACGCCGTCTGTAGTAGTGGCAAGAGTAGCGGAAGGCGTATTGCCTGGCCAGAGCTTGTTGCCGCCAGTCGGAGCGTCATAAATGGAGAAGCGATAGCAGTATGCCGTGCCTGTTCCGCCGAGAGCGTTGCCAGACGAGTCTGTGAGCCTGCCTTCGTATGAGATCTGGACGGGCGCGGCTGTGGCGCCCTTGGCCGCCTCGGGCCAGATGATGTGCGCTGCGAGCGAGACAGACAGGACCACCGTGAGCGCGAACTGCAGCGCCAAAAGCGGCCCGAGGATGAGGGCGTTCCTGTGCTTCCTGAAGCTGAACCTGACTTTTCCGCCTTTGGTGGACATGTATGGCTTATATGAAGCTTATCTGCTTTACCGCCTCGTCTATCTCCGCATATCCCTTCTCGAACTGCTTCTGGACCAGGGCTTCTTCGCGCTTCGGCCATTCGCGGCCGAGGTGGATGTTGGCATGAAGGGCGATCTCGATGGGCGACACCACCTTGAAGAAATATGTCTCGAAGCGCTTGCCCTTCTCCTTGGAGACCGAGTACTGCCAGCCGAAGTGCCTGACATTCTCGACGGTCTCCGGCTTGAGGAAGCGCTTCATGATGTCGTCTGCCGGCACCACAGAATCCAGGCGGTATATGACGTCGTAGTTGAAGCCGTACGCCGTCGGCACAGCGTCCGGATAGAGCTTGCCCATCATGCGGGAGAGCTCGTGGGCAAGATTGGACTCGTCCGGAGTCTGATGCTTGCGCTCCTCGAGACGGACTTTAGAGGGCTCGAAGACCCACTGGATGCCGCGGGCGGGAAGCTCGAAGACACGGCTCGCCATGGAGACGTTATCCGAGAAGAGGCTGCCCTTGGCTTCGTCAGCCGAGTAGCCGGAATACAGCACGCCCGGCTCTGGCAGGCGGACGCTTCCCTCTCTGAACATGCAGACGATGTTCGAAAAATTGATCTGTTTGGCGATGATGTTCATGGCTATCGTCACTGCTGTATCACTTCCGTGGTGGTCGTCGCCAGGATGTCCACCGGGAACACGTGGGATGCGAGCTTCCACGGCCCGGTGTCTTCCTCTTCTCCGGTGACGATGTAGTACCTGCCGCTCTTCAGGTCCGCGGACAGGGTCGAAGCGTCATAGGAGAATGAGCCATTCTCGCATTCCCAGGCGCCGTTGACCAGGGCCGATGTGGGACGGAGGGCGAAATCCGATAGATTCCTGAAGACGAGGATGACGTAGTATTTGCTCGAGCAGCGGCCAGAGACCGTGAGCGACGACCCGTCCGAGCTCACATGCGCCTTGATGTCAGTGTGCGGCGCGTATGGCGTCTGGACCGAGCCTCTCCCTTCCGAGAAGACCAGCTTCTTCTTGGTGATAGCCACTTCGCGGGGCGCCTGCGGCTCATCTTTGGGAAGGACCTTGGCGACAGCGGCATCGAGCGCATCCGCAGCAGCGTCTACGCTGTCCGAGACCACCTCGCCGAGCGTGCGGTTGTAGTCGATGTTCGCAGACATGCTTTCGAGATAGATGTCCGGCTTCTTGTCGACGTTCGGGAGGACCGAGACCATGATCTGCAGGCTAGCCACATCCGCCCAAGACGCGACTGGTATGTCTACCTGGTAGCCGGCGAAGTTATCGGATCCGACCGTGCCGATGACGGTCCAGCGGACGCCGTCCGTGCTGTAGCTTATCTGCAAGAATGGGTTCGCAGACTGCGGCGCATCCGGCCCTGCCGCGTGCGCGGTCTCGGCCGCCAAGCCGAGCAAGCTCTCCCATATGAAGCCTGCCGGGCTAGTGGAAGCCTCTGGCGCGGATGGAGCCTCGGGCATAGAGGCCGCAGCGGGAGGCGTAGAAGAAGCATCGGGAGCAGGAGCCGGCTGCGCGGGCGCGGAAGAAGTCGCCTCCGTAGAAGTCGGAGCGGATCCGGAAGCAGGCGCCAGGTCTGGCGTCGCGGGAGCCTGCGGCGCAGGAGCGGGAGGCGTAGACGTGCTCACCGGACTGAGGCCTGTCGAAGTCGCGATGACCGTGCCGGAGGAGCTGGAAAGCGATTCTTCTACGGGGACCTGTATCTGCTTAGTCGCCCAGCGGAACTTCACCGTCACTCTCGTCGGGGCGTGAGCGTGCGGATCGGTATCGAAATATCCGCAGAAGATCTGGGACGAGACAGCGGATGCGAGGAATGCGGAATTGTCCGCGTTATAGGCGGTCGCGGGATCGGCGTCGGAGAGCGTGCCCGGACCCGTGGCATTGTTCGGATTGCTCCAGCCGCCGAGACAGGACTTCGGCGCGAGGATGCTGGTCGCCGCTTCCGCAGCGAGAGGCTTGATGGCGACCTTTCCGATGACCGCAGCGACGAATAGGAGGCAGAGGCCTCCTATGACGGAAGTTGATACGACGAGAACGTACCGGGCATTTCTGGGCAATCTCGGCATTGTGGGACATTATATCCCGAAAGGGTCCCGGCTTCTACAAAAAGCTATCCCCTTTTCTATATTATGCGGCTTTTTACACCTTGAGGTACCTGCGAGCGGCGATGTAGCTTGAGATCCCGCCGAGGAGGACGCCAGCGCCCACGATGATGACGAAGAGCTCGGTGAAGTTAGAGGTGAAATACCGCGAGAAGACGTTGATGGCGAATGAGAAGTTCTGGGCCACGTCCACGCCGGCGATGCGCAGGATGAGGACATCGCTCCAATATGCGAATGCGGCCAGGATGACGAGGGTGATGAGGCCGGAGATGAGGCCGTACATGATGCCAGCCACCACCAGCGGGCCGCGCACATATATATTGGATGCTCCGACGAGCTTCATGACAGCGAGCTCATCGCGGACGGTATAGGTGATGAGGCGGATGGTATTGAAGACGACGATGGCCGCGACGAGAGCGAAGATGACGGCGAGGATGATGCCCATCTGCTCCACTGTGGGGATGATGCGGCTCAACCGGTCGATGACCAGCTTGTTCTCCTCATAGTTGATCTTGTCGATGATCGGCGCGCCGGATGCGTCCGTCGGATTCTTGTTCTCAAGGTAGCGGGCGATTCCCCCGTATTGGCCGGGATCCTTGGCCTTGATGTTGAGCGAAGCCGGGAACGGGTTGGTGCCGAGCTCCTGCAAGCCCTGCATGATGAGGGTATTGTCCTTCCACCTGCTCTGGAAATCGACGAGCGTCTGGTCGCGGGAGATGTATGTAGTAGTCGCCACTTCAGCAAGGCTATCCACCTCGTCCTGAAGCGACAAGATGTCAGATTCTGGAGCAGAGAGCGAGAAATACACGTTGATGTCTACCTGGCTTTTGACCTGATCCAGGAGCGAGCGGCCCGAGCCGTGCTGCGCCGGCGTGCAGACGATGG
>CAYSOS010000039.1:0-6006 GCA_964432735.1 uncultured Candidatus Saccharibacteria bacterium | reverse complement strand
TTGTCTTCTATTCTAATTTTTTTTTTTTTCAAGCAGAAGACGGCATACGAGATATATCAGTGTGACTGAAGTTCAGACGTGTGCTCTTCCGATCTCGCCATAGAGGCGGGCGAAGGTGTAGAGGTTCTCCCAGACTTTCAGATTGCTCGGCAGCGCCACGTACGGCGAGGAGAAATTCATCCTGTTGAGGATGTATTCGCGGTCATGCTTCATGTCCTTGCCGAAGACCGTGATGGAGCCCTCGGTCGGCGTGACCAGGTCGAGGATCATCTGGATAGTGGTGGTCTTTCCAGCGCCGTTGGGGCCCAGAAGGCCAGTGATAGAGCCTTCCTCCACGCTGAAGCTGATGCCGTCCACTGCCCGGACGTCTTTGAACTGCTTGACCAGGCTCTTGATCTCGATGATGGGGGCCATGGATACCCATAGTATCGGGAAATGCTCGAAGTGCCAAGTTATTCACATGTTTTTGGGCTCAATATATGTAGAGCGCATGCTAAAATATGGCTATACATCAATCATGCAATCCCCTAAACCTTATCGCGAAGAGCGACCGTGGGGGGAGTTTGTGGAGTTTACGAAAAATGCGTCCTCCACGGTTAAGATCATTACTGTAAAGCCAGGGGAGGCTTTGAGCCTGCAACGGCACAAGAACAGGGACGAGTTCTGGCGCGTGCTTTCTGGAGACGGGTTCATCACCATCGGCGAAGACCGCCTGCCCGCGAAGGCCGGGAGCGAATATTTCGCTCCGCGCGGCACCAACCATCGCATGGAAGGCGGCGCGCTCCCCTTGCAGATCCTCGAGATCTCTTTCGGCGAATTCGACGAGGATGATATCGAGCGCCTCGAAGACAAGTACGGACGATCATCATGAGCATCTTCTTCCCACTCTTCCTGCTCTTCGCATGCCTCCTCGCATATGTCCTCTGCTGCCGCAAAAGCGGCTCTGAAAAACCCAAGCACAGGCGCTATGACCTCGAGAAGCACCCTCGCAACCCCATCGTCTCTCCGCAGATGCACCATGACTGGGAAGCGGAAGGCACCTTCAATCCCGGAGCCATCAAGGACGGGCGCGGCTGGGTGCATCTTTTCTACCGCGCCATCGGCAGGGACGGCATCTCGCGCATCGGGCATACGGTGAGCCCGGATGGAAAGTGGTTCTCTGCCCGGACTCCATATCCGGTATATGAGCCTCTTCCGGGATATGGAAGACCGGAAGCGACCGACCAGAACGGCCCGCACGCATATGATCCCCTGGCCCACGTCTCTGGCGGCGGCTGGGGCGGCGCAGAAGATCCGCGCACGGTGCAGATCGGAGACAGGATGTACATGACCTATACCGCCTTCGAGGGCTGGGACAATATGCGCATCGCCGTCACATCGATCAAGATGGACGACCTCGAGCATGGCCGATGGAAGTGGAAGCGGCCGGTCCTCATCTCGCCTCCGAAGGCCCGCGCCAAGAACTGGGTCTTCTTCCCCGAGAAGATACATGGCAAATACGCCCTCCTCCACAGCGTGGCGCCCAAGGTCCTCATCGCCTATGTGGACCATCCGGAGATGGTGCCGTCTATCATCAGCTCCAAAGACCACGGCGGATATGGGACGCACCAGAGAGACAGGAAGGGCTATTGGGACGAGCTCATGAAAGGCACGGGCATCCCGCCCATCAGGACGGGCATAGGCTGGCTCATCCTCTACCATGCCGTAGAAGACAGCAAATATAAGGTCGGGGCCATGATCCTCGATCTCTATGATCCTTCGCGGGTGCTGTACCGGTCGCCTACGCCCATACTCTCGCCTGATGCATGCTATGAGAACGACGGCAAGCCGGGCATCGTCTACGCCACCGGCGCGGTCATAAAAGACGACAAGCTCCTCGTCTACTACGGCGGCGGGGACAAGCATACCTGCGTAGCCGAGACGCCTCTGGAACCCCTGCTCGCCTGGCTCATGGCCTACGGCAAAGTGTAGTCCGGCAAGGTATACTATATCCAAATGTTCACCGTCACACGCTCGGAGCACAATCCCCTCATCTCGCCCATGGAGCATCATCCGTGGGAAGCGATGGCCGCATTCAACGGCTGCCCCATCGTCTCCGGCCGCGCGACGCACATGCTCTACCGCGCCATGTCCGAGGCAGATCCTCTCAAGGCGCCCCACATCCCGACGTCCGTCATCGCCCACGCCACGTCCAAGGACGGCATCCATTATGAGGACCGCCACGTCCTCGTCCATCCCGACCGCGAGTTCGACCTCTACGGCTGCGAAGACCCGCGCGTGACCAAGCTCGGCGACACCCACTACATCTTCTATACCGCCCTCGGCGGCTTCCCCTTCTCTGCAGACACCATCAAAGTCGCGGTAGCCCTTTCCAAGGATCTCGAAGCCATCGAGTCCAAGCATTTGGTGACGCCTTTCAACGCCAAGGCTATGGCCATGTTCCCCGAGAAGGTCAGCGGCAAGATCGGCACGCTCCTTACCATCAATACAGACCATGGCACGTCGGATATCTGCTATGCGGAATTCGATGAGCCCGAAGACATGTGGTCCGCATCATACTGGGAAGACTGGCAGAAGAATGTGGACTCTCACAAGCTCTCCATACGCCGCCTGCCGGACGACCATCTGGAGCTCGGCGCGCCCCCAGTGAAGACGGACAAGGGCTGGCTCATTGTGTACGCCCACATGCAGCGATATGGCCGGCCTGACCACGTCTTCGGCTTCGAAGCGCTCCTTCTCGATCTTGAGAACCCGCGAAAGATCATCGGCCGCACCAAGGGGCCGTTCATGGTCCCAGAAGCCTTCTACGAGCAGGTGGGCCAGGTGCCGCACACCATCTTCCCGACGGGCGCTCTCATCCGCGGCGGCAGGCTGGAGGTCTACTATGGCGCCGCAGACACGCATTGCGCCGTCGCCACCATTCCCCTCGACAATCTCCTGAAGAGCATCACCGGCACGGAGAAGAGCAGCTTCGTCCGCTTCCCCGGGAACCCCATCGTCGCTCCGCGCCCCGGAGTGCAGTGGGAATCCTACGGCACCATCAATCCCGCTGCCATAGACGCAGGAGACAAGACGCACATCCTCTACCGCGCGGTGGCCAATGGGAACGTCTCCACCATCGGCTATGCGGTCTCGAGCGACGGCTGCTCCATAGACGAGCGCCCAGACAAGCCTATCTATTTCCCCCGCGCGCCATTCGAGATGCGGGGAGACGGCGGCACGGACAATTACGGCTGCGAAGACCCCCGCCTGATGAAGATCGCGGACCGCATCTATATGACCTATACCGGATACGACGGCCGCGTCCCGCGAGTGGCCATAACCTCGATAAGCGAGAAAGATTTCCTGAAGCGGAAGTGGAGCGCCTGGTCCATGCCGGAAGCCATCACCCCGCCGGGGGTGAACGACAAGGACGCCGCTGTCCTGCCTGAGCCCATCCGGGGCAACTATATGATCCTCCACCGCATCAACGAGAGCGTCTGCGCGGACTTCGTGCAGTCTCTGGACTTCACCAAGGAGCGCATCACCCAGTGCATCGAGATCATCTCGCCGCGCCGCGGCATGTGGGACGGCGGCAAGGTGGGCATCTCCGCTCCGCCGGTCAAGACCAAAGCCGGCTGGCTTCTCCTCTATCACGGCGTCTCCTGGTCAACGACATACCGCGTAGGCGCCGTGCTTCTCGACCTCGAAGACCCTACCATCGTGCGCGCCCGCACGGCCATCCCCCTCTTCGAGCCCCAGGAAGAATATGAGCGCAAAGGCGTGGTCCCCAACGTGGTCTTCCCCTGCGGCCTGGTCGTCCGCGGAACGACGGCATATATGTACTACGGCGGCGGCGACAGCGTCATCGGCGTAGCCACGATCAAGCTGTCCGCCCTCCTGAAGATGCTCGAGATCTGATCTCATATCGGCCTCTCATGACGCTCGGCGATAAACAGCTTGTCATATTCGACCTCGACGGCACCTTGGCGCCGTCGAAGCAGATGCTGGAGCCCGCTTCGGCCGTGGCCCTCTCCAAGCTCCTCTTAAAGGTCAAAGTGGCCGTCATCTCCGGCGGCGGCTTCCCGCAGTTCGAGACCCAGCTCGTGCATTCGCTCTCGCCGGATGTCTCCGGCCTTTCCAATCTGTATCTTCTGCCTACCTCCGGCACCCGCCTCATGGTCTGGAAAGGCTCATGGAGCGAGGTCTATAACGAGCGCCTGCCGGAGCAGGAGCGGAAGCGCCTGGTAGCCTCTCTCGGAGAAGCCCTCAAGCTCGGCGGATACCGCGAACCGCCCAAGATATATGGCCAGCTCATCGAGGACCGCGGCTCGCAGATCACATTCTCCGCCCTCGGCCAAGAAGCCCCGCTCGATCTCAAGGAAGCCTGGGACCCGAAGCGCGAGAAGCGCGAGAAGATCGCAGAGATCCTGAAGAAGCGCCTGCCCGAGTTCGACATACGCCTCGGCGGCACGACTTCCATAGACATAACGAGGCGCGGCATCAACAAGGCCTACGGCATCCATAAGCTGGAGCAGTACCTGAAGATCCCTATCGCGGATATGATATTCGTGGGAGACGCGCTCTTCTTCGGCGGCAACGACTACCCCGCTAAATCTACTGGCGTTGATTGCATCCAGGTGGCCGGTCCCGGCGAGACGCGCAAGCTCATCGAAGGCTGGCTCGGCTAGCTACTGCGCCAGCGCCCGTTCCACCCTGTCTATGAGGAGCTGGGTGTCTTTCGCCCTGCCCTGGAATGAATGGAGGACGATGATGGCGACTGGATGATCCTCTATCTTCATGATGGTGATCATGGTGTCGAGAGCCTCCGAAGTATGGCCGGTCTTTCCGCCGAGGAACCTCGGATCGCCCACGAAGGGGTGGATGCTGGTGAAGGTATGCGCGCCGTGCTCGCTCGTCGTGCCAATGGTCATTGAGGCGGTGCGCGTCAGAGCAAGGATATCCGGGCGCTTGGCATAGAGGTACTGGGCCAGGGCGAAGAAGCCGGCCGCGGTGCCGGCATTCTGGGGAGACAGGCCGGTGGGATCAGCGAAATACGAGTTCGGCATGCCCACTTCCCAGGCATACCCGCGCATGTTCTCCATGAATGCGCCGCGATCGCTCGAGGAAGCGATGGCTTCAGCGGCAATATTGGAAGAGTTGAGGAGCATGGGGTACAGGAGCTCGTTCAGGGTGAACTTCTCCCCTGCCTTGAGAGCGCTGGCGTCCGCTGGCACTTGGGTCTCGAGGTCGGTGATGGTAATGGGGGTGCTAGAAGCATACTGGTCCGTCGCCGCGAATGCCGTTATGAGCTTGGACATGGAAGCGAACGGCAGGACCATGTTGGGGTTCTTCTTGAAATAGATGTCCCCCGTCGCCACGTCTCCCACGACGTACGCGTCAGCCGTTACGGGATCTGCAGGAGCGGCAGGAGCTTTCGGAGTCTGTGAGCCCGTGTCCGAAACAGAAGGCGTGGAAGAAGCGAGGAATGCTTGGTCCTCTGAGGGAAGCGATATCCCACGAGGGACGAAGCCTTGGTGGGCGATGCCGAGGGCAGTCTGCCCTGTCTTGAGCAGGACCGCGATGCCGATAAAAGCGATGCAGGCGATGAGAAAGGCGACGACGTTCTTCGTGGGCTGCATATCCTCTTACTGTATCATATTCTGCGCTTATTTTTATCCGCCGTCGCTCGGATCGGCGGCGCCAGACGCGCCCGTCTTGCCGCTCTTCTCGAACTCGTGCAGAGCCTCGATGATGGGCCCGATCTTGCCCTGCAGGATGATGGGGATGTTGTGCCAAGACTCCTTGATGCGATGGTCGGTGATGCGGTCCTGCGGGAAGTTGTAGGTGCGGATCTTCTCGGAGCGGTCGCCGGTGCCGACCTGGCTGCGGCGGTCTCGCGCGATCGCCTCCTTCTGCTTCTGCATCTCGAGATCGAGGAGCCGCGAGCGCAGCACCTTCATGGCGCGGGCCTTGTTCTTTTGTTGGGAACGCTGATCGGCGCAACGCACGATCAAGCCGGTCGGT
>CAYSOS010000038.1:0-6171 GCA_964432735.1 uncultured Candidatus Saccharibacteria bacterium | reverse complement strand
CGCCGAATACAAGAGCGGCAAGACCGCTTCCATCCAGTTCCTGATCGGCCAGGCCATGAAGGTGACCAAGGGCGCCGCCAACCCGGAGATGGTGAAGAAGCTCCTCATCGAGAAGCTCGGGTAGAACGACGCGGAACTCTCGCGCCGGCCGGTACATAAACCTTAATAGAGCATGCAAAAAGCGCCGATACCCGGCGCTTTTGCTTGCTAAACCTTACTAAAATTTATTCCCCTTCCCCGACAGCGGGTGTCTCTGTTTTTTGGAGAACCTGGGTGACCGAGTCCGCCAGCTTTTTGACGGCTGCATCGTCCAGAATGGTCACTTCGAGGATGTCCGGATTGTGTTTCGAGAGGATCTTCCGGGCTGCGGCGATGCCGTCTGCATCCGTGAGATCTGTCTTGGAGAGGACGATGATCTCCTTCTTCTCAGTGAGGCCGTTTCCATATTTTTCGAGCTCGCCGCGGATGGTTTTATAGACAGCTTCAATGTCTTCATTCTCCAAAGAGACAAGATGCAGGAGGAGACGAGTGCGCTTCACATGGCGAAGGAATTTGTGGCCGAGGCCCTTGCCGTCCGCAGCGCCTTCGATGAGACCAGGGATGTCGGCGAGAATGTAACCACCCTTCAGGGCGCCGAGGTTCGGGTCGAGCGTCGTAAAGGCATATGCGCCGACCTTGGCATTGGCGCGGGTGAGCGCATTCAGGAGGCTGGACTTGCCAGCATTCGGCAGGCCGATGAGGCCAGCGTCGGCGATAAGGTTCAGCTCGACTTTGAAGTCTGCCGTTTCGCCGTACATGCCGTCGGTCTGCTGTTCCGGGCGCACGTTCGTCGAGGCCTTGAAGTGCTCGTTGCCGAGGCCGCCGCGGCCACCATGGAGGATCTTGGATTCCTGCCCGTCTTCCGTGAGCTCGACGACGCGGCCGCTCGAGAGATTGGTGACGATTGCGCCGATGGGAAGCTCGATGAAGCAGTCATCGCCGGTCCCGCCCTGCCGGCTGAAGTTGGCTCCGTCTTCCCCGTTGCCGGCTCGGAATTCCTTCACGGCCTTGTGGCGTGCGAGGACGTTCACGTCGCGGACGGCCCGAACAGCGACGTCGCCGCCGCGGCCGCCGTTGCCGCCGCCCGGTCCGGAATATTCCTTGCTCTTCTCGTGCATCCAGCGCACGACGCCGTTGCCGCCGTTGCCGGCGGCCGCGTGGAACTGTATTTCGTCGACAAAAGCCATAGTGCCTCACACGATATCACAGAGCGGCGGCTTTGCGAAATCAGATGAACTTTTTCTCCTCTACCAAGACAAATCTCGGCCCCTTATATTCTGGCTTATCTACATTCTCAAAAAACATATTCAAGGGCCTTATCCAAACATGACCTCTTTCTATTGATCGATAGACAACAAATTCCTTATCCCGCGCCTCGCTACTGCGGCCGACTACGAGCCCTTCGTATAGCCCTCCCTTGAAATGCCTGTAAATGCCGGGCCTGAACGCTTTGGCCAGGTCGGATAATTCGGGAATGGTCTCGTTTGCCATCTTGATAATTGCGCCTACCTGGAAGCTCGAATACCCGCTTTTCTCTCAAGAGTAGCGACGCGAGACTTGAGCATATCGTGCTCGCGCAGAGGCGTATAGCCAACGTATATATTGTCGATCTGGACCTGCACATCGTCGAAACGGCGGTTCATGGTGGATTCAAGATCATCTACCCTGGAATCTAGGGCATCGAACCGCTTGTCCACGGCCAGAAAGCCGCGCTGGACCATGCCAGCCAATTCTTCTATCCTTGAATCGATTTTCGAGTCGAGCTTCGCATCAAGCTTTGAATCCAGGATCGAATCGAAAGCGGAAGACATCCTTGCCTCGGAAGCCTTGAATCTTTCATCGAGGATTCGTATAAATTCGCTGGTCGTGACCGGACCGTCGCCTGATTTCGTCATATAAATATTGTACAGCATTATCGGATAATGCAACAATCTTACACGGCCAGAGATAAAATCCGTATCAAAAAAAGTTCAAATCCGTATGAATTTCTGTTCAAATCTTCCTAAATATAGCTACTGTAAGAATTTCAAAAGCTCCTTCTCAGCGAGGATCGAGTCTTCAAAAGCCTGGAATCCGTATTTTTCTGCCTCATTGCTATATTTTTTGCGCTCACAATCCCAGAAAGCTTTTGCTTCCAAGACCTGTAGCTCTTGAGTTCTGCCCCAGCGCGGATCCTGCATATTTCGCGCGAGGATATTCTCATATGAATCTCCGAGAAGAACGATTCCTTGGAAATCCAAATCTGCATGAGCAAGATGGGGTAATATATTCACTCCTTCAAAAACAGCTTCTTGCCCTGAAGTTTGAATCTCCTTGATCTTAGCTAAAATAATCGGCCAGAAAGCTTCCGATTGATCTTGTATATTTTTCCAGTGAGCTTCACAGTCTGTATTCTGCCAATATTCCTTCTCATCTTTATTCCAAAAGAAATTAACCCATTCTTTGAGCCCTTTCTCACTCATGCCTTCACGAAGATCGTCTATCTTTATATGGGGCAATCCCAGTTGTTTCGATACTTTTTCGGCAAGATGACTTTTTCCTGATGCCGGTATGCCTGTAATGAAGGCGCACTTCATAATCTTATTTCTTCGCCATGTTGGCGCGATGTTCTTCCGTGTTCTTCATGCCGCAGTTCTTGTACTTTTTGCCAGATCCGCACGGACATGGGTCATTGCGGCCGATCTCGCCGGCACCGGCAGGCTTGGCTGAAATAGTCTCGCCCGGGGCTGCGACCGGGTTGGCGGGCGCAGCAGCCGGAGCGCCATTCATGACGGGCATGACGTTGGGCAAGATGCGAGCGACCTGGCCGTGGATAGCAGCCTGCATTTCCTTGAAAAGACGGAGGCCTTCTTTCTTATATTCCACCAAAGGATCGCGCTGGCCGTACGCGCGGAGGTTCACGCTGGAGCGGGTGTAATCCATGACTTCGAGGTGCTCCACCCAGAACATGTCGATGGTTTGGAGCAGCACGATGCGCACGGCCTGGAGGAAGGCTTCGCGGCCGAACTCGGCGACTTTCTTTGAAACGACTTCCTTGGCAGCCTCGTCGCCGGCGATCATGGCAGTGAGCTGGCTTTCGACATCGTCGAGCGAGCCGACCAGGAGCTGGCGGCGGTCGCCGTAGATGGACCTGCGCTGGTGGTTGATGACGTCGTCGAACTCGAGGACATGCTTGCGGGCGTCGAAGTTGAAGCCCTCGATCTTCTCCTGGGCGCTCTCGATGGCGCGGGAGATGAGCTTGTGCTCGATGGCCTCGTCCTCGGGCATGCCGAGGCGGCCCATCATAGACTTCATCATGTCGGAGGCGAAAACGCGCATGAGGGAGTCCTCGAGCGACACGAAGAACTGGGTCTCGCCCGGATCCCCCTGGCGGCCGGAGCGGCCGCGCAGCTGGTTGTCGATTCGGCGGGCCTCATGGCGCTCGGTGCCCAGGACAAAGAGGCCGCCGAGCTTCTTCACGTCCTCATATGACTCAGGCGTATTCGGCGAGCCGCCGAGCTTGATGTCCACGCCGCGGCCAGCCATGTTGGTGGCGATGGTGACGCCGCCCTTCTTGCCTGCCTGGGCCACGATCTCGCCTTCCTTCTCGGCGTACTCCGGCTTGGCATTGAGCATGGTATGCGGAATGCCCTCGGACTTGAGGAACTGCGAGAGAAGCTCGTTCTTCTCGATAGAGACCGTACCGATGAGGACTGGCTGGCCCTTGGCGTGGAGCTCCTTGACCCGGCGGGCGATGGCCTTGAACTTGCCGGCCTCGGTGCGGAAGATCTGGTCGTTGCTGTCTGTGCGCTGGGCATTCTTGTTCGTGGGAACGGTGTAGACATCGAGGCCATATACTTTGAAGAACTCCTCGGCGGACGTGGCGGCGGTTCCCGTCATGCCGGAGAGCTTGGGGTACATGCGGAAGAAGTTCTGGTACGTGATGGAAGCGTAGGTGCGGGATTCCTGCTGGATAGCGACGCCTTCCTTGGCCTCGACGGCCTGATGGAGGCCCTCCGACCACCGGCGGCCGGGCTGGAGGCGGCCCGTGAATTTATCCACGATCATGACTTCGCCGCACTTCACGACGTATTCCTTATCCTTGTGGTACAAGGCCTTGGCGCGGACGGCGGTCTCGAGATGGTGCACGAATTTTATACCCTTGTCGGTATATATATTGTCTATGCCGAGGGCCTTCTCGGCCTTCTCGATGCCGGCAGAGGTGAGGGAGATGGCCTTGCGCTTCTCATCCACGGTGTAATCGGTCTCTTGGACGAAAGGCTCGACAAGCGAAGCGAACTGCTTGTAGGTGCCTTCGGCATCGCGCGTAGGAGCAGAGATGATGAGCGGCGTGCGGGCCTCGTCGATGAGGATGGAGTCTATCTCGTCCACGACAGCGTAGCTGAACTCGCGCTGGCGAAGGCGCTCCGGCGAGTACTCGAGGTTGTCGCGCAGATAGTCGAAGCCGAACTCGACGTTGGTACCGTACGTAATGTCGGCATCATACGCCTCGCGGCGGCTCACGGGGCGCAGGAATTCATGGACCACCTTGAATGAGCCGGCATCATCGCGCTCTTTGTCTTCGGCCGGAGTGGTGTGGGCAGGATCGTATACAAATGAAGAGTCATGGTTGACCACCGCCACCGAGAGCCCGAGGGCATAGTAGACCTGGCCCATCCAGGCGGCGTCGCGGCGGGAGAGATAGTCGTTCACCGTGACCACGTGGACGCCGCGGCCTGTGAGGGCATTCAGGTATGCCGGAAGCGTAGCCACCAGGGTCTTTCCCTCTCCGGTCTTCATCTCGGCGATGCCGCCAGAATCCAGAACCATTCCGCCCAGAAGCTGCACATCGAAGTGGCGCTGGCCCAGGGTGCGGCGGGCGGCTTCGCGAACAACAGCAAAAGCCTCCGGCAAAATAGCAGCAAGAACTTTCTTTTCCTCATCGCCGGTCTTGCCGGCGAGCTTGGCCTTGAACTCTGCGGTCTTCGCCTTCAGATCCGCATCCGAAAGAGCCTGGAGGCCGGCTTCAAGCTTGTTTATCTCCGCGACCATGGGCTCGAAGGCTTTGATGCCCCGAGTATGGGAATTCCCCCTCAATTTGTCCCAGAATGACATGCTGGGCACTCTACCATATTTGACCCAGCAGGTGAACTAATTGACCCACTCCACTTCGCCGGTTATCTCGATGCCGATCTTCTCCTTGACGCGGCGCATGAGCTCGCGGCTGAGGCTGACCACTTCGGCGGCCGTAGAGCCAGGCTTGCTCACGATGACCAGAGCCTGCTTCTCATAGACGCAGGCGCCATCGTTGCAGAGGCCCTTCACGCTGCAGACGTTGTCGAGGATCCAGGCCAAGGCGAGCTTGTAGCGGCCATCGGGCTCCTGGTACCCCACGATGCCCGGATACTTCTTCTGGAGGTCTTTGAATTTCTTGGCAGATACGAGCGGGTTCTTGAAGAACGAGCCTGCCGTGCCCCACTTCTTCCAGTCCGGCAGCTTATTCCATCGGATATCTATGATAGCGTCGCGGACGTCCGAGAGCTCGGGCTTGGCGATGCCTTTTTTGGCGAAATACTCGCCGACGTCTTTGTACTTGGTATTTATCTTGCCATTGGAAGCGAGCCTGTACTCCACACGGGTGATGATGTACTTCGTGCGGTGCTGGAGGAAATAGCTGTCGCGGTAGGCGAACTCGCATTCGGCATTCGAGAGATCCACGTATCTGAGGGTGGCCCGGTCAAGAGCGCGGACCTTGTGGACGCTGCTCGAGATATCTACGCCGTATGCGCCGATGTTCTGGACCGGGGTAGCGCCCACGGTGCCCGGGATGGCAGAGAGGTTCTCGATGCCGTAGAGGCCCTTCTCGACGCAGTCGGCCACGAGCTCGTCCCACATCTCTCCGGCAGCTGCGGAGACGAAGGTAGAATTGCCCTTCTTCTTGTATTCGACTCCCTTGAGCTCGATCTTGATGACCAGGCCCGGGAATCCCTTGTCTGAGATGAGGACGTTGGAGCCGCCGCCCAGGATGAAGATGCGGAGCTTGTTCTTCTTGCCGAATCGGACCGCCTGAAGGAGCTCATCCTCGCTCGTGACAGCGCAGAAAAAGCGCGCGGGGCCGCCCCCCCATTGGCGTTTTCCCCCCCTCCTTCTCCC
>CAYSOS010000037.1:0-6474 GCA_964432735.1 uncultured Candidatus Saccharibacteria bacterium | reverse complement strand
AAGGCCTCTTCTTCCCCCCCGGGGGTATTCCACTGATTGGTGAGACTGGCGAGCGCACCGCGGACCTCGTTCTGGCGGGCGATGATGCTGAAGACGTCCTTCTCGGCGTCACGGTTGGTGTCCTTCTCCGTCTCGATGGCGTGCTTCAGGGATTCGTATTCCTGCGAGAGCTTGGACTCTGAGCCGTTGAGGCCGGCGAGCTTGTCTTCTTCGCCCGCCTTCTTTTTTGCGAGGGCGGCTATCTCCTTCTCTGCCTCGCCGATGAAGGCGGAATCATTTACGCCGCGGTGGCGGGTGATGAAGCCTTTGAGTTCGCGGATAATCTCGGCGATGGTCGGAAACTTGTCGAGAGTGCCCACGAGGTCTTCGAGGTCGCACAGATATACGGTCTTGAATTCATCGCGCTTCTGCTTTTCCTTCTCCTTCTCGATGGCGCGGCGGTTGGCGGCTATCTCGCCCTCCAGGCGGCCGAGCTCGCGGACGATGGCATCCTTGTCCGCCCGGATGTGGGCAAGCTTGGTTTCGAGGACGATGACTTCGTCGCTCTTCTTGTCCTTGTTCTTGGAGGCTGTGAGGATGGCTTTGGCCTTCTCGAGCTCGCGGTCGAGATCGGCAAGCTCCTTCTTGGGTCCGGCGAGTTCGTGCTCGAGGCGGGCCTTCTCGATCTTGAGGTAGCGCTCTTCGTATGCAAAATATTCCTTGTACACAGCGACGAGCTCGCGGCGCATCTCTTCTGCCTTCTCGATCTTCTCCACCTGCTTCTTCAGGAATTTGATGTGCGGCGCGATCTCGCGGCGCAGGCTCTCCACCTGCTTCATGTTCTCTTCGGTGCGCTCGAGCTTGCGGATGCTCTCGAGCTTCTTCCACTGGTGGATCTTCAGGCCGAGGGCATCCTCGATGATCTCCCTGCGCTCGCGGATGGACGCCGTGAGGATGCGGTCGGCTTCGCCCTGCGAGATGATGTGATGGCCCGTGGCGCCCACATGGGCTGCCGCCATGAGCTCCATGATGTCGCGCAGGCGGACCTGGGTGCCGTTCAGGTAGTATTCGTTGGAGTTGTCGCGGTTCACCACGCGCTCCACGGTGACCTCGTCGAAATCGATGCTCGGGAACATGCGCTCGCCGCCAGCGGCGCGGGTCGGCGAGTTGTCGAAGATGAGCGAGACCGAGGCGCGGTTAGCTCGGGGAGCTCCGCCGCCGAAGGCCTCCCCTCCGCCGTTCCAGATGAGGTCCTCGCCGCGCTTGCCGCGCAGGGACTTGATGGACTGCTCGCCCAGGACGAAACGGAAGGCCTCGGCCACGTTGGACTTGCCCGAGCCGTTCGGCCCCACGATGCCGGTGATGGAGGACGTGAACGAAAGCGCCGCCTTCTTGGCGAACGATTTGAAGCCGGATATTTCGAGGCTCTTCAGATGCATGCTGGGAATAGATGCCTTAATTGTAGCTTATTTTTGATAGAAGCATAGGGCAAGCAAAAAGCACCCTTCTCAGGTGCTGCTTAAGATTATTTGAACTCTTCCGTAGAATGCTCGCGGGCAATATGGGATTTCAACTCCTCATTCCCAAACAGCTGAAAGCAGTACGGGCAATAATCAGACCCGTCGCCATGATCCTCTACGTCAGTCGCTATAGGAGGTTTCCGCGGCGGTCCGGTTCTCACCGGCTGATCTTTCGTTTTCGGTTTCAAGCAAGGTTCCTTTCTAAGAGAAAGGGTATCATTACCACCCCTTCACTTCAAGCGCCTTCTCGGCCGCTTTCTGCTCCGCCTCCTGCTTGGACATGCCGCTGCCGGCTGCTACCTGGACATCGCCCAGGAATATGCCGAGCGTGAACTGCTTGCTGTGATCGGGGCCAGTCTCCTTGAGCGTCTTATATGTAGGGGTGATGCCTGCCTTCTCCTGGGCCTTCTCCTGGAAGAGGCTCTTGGCGTCGAGCCAGGCCTTCTTCTTGACGATCTCGTCGATATCGATGACTTCGAGGATGTGATTGGAAATGAAATTGGCGGCACCATTGTATCCCTGGTCCAGATATACGGCGCCGATGAGAGCTTCCACGGCATTGGCGATGATGACCCCTCTCGCCCTGCCGGTGTCCTTGGCTTCCCCTTTGGAAAGGAGCATGTAGCCGCCGAGATCGATGCTCTCCGCCACCTTAGTAAGGGAGACGGTGTTCACGATGGAGGAACGGTATGCCGTGAGCTCGCCTTCGGCCTTCTTGGGATATTTCCTGTACAAAAAGCTGGTGACGACGAGCTCAAGGACGGCATCGCCGAGGAATTCCAGGCGCTCGTTGTGCTCGCCAGAGCCCTTGTTCTCATTCAAGTATGAGCGATGCGTGCATGCCGTGCGCAGCAAAGACATGTCAGAGAATGAGACTCCGATGCGCTTGGCGAGCGATTCGAAATTGGCTGCCGCCGCGGTCCTGGTTGTGGTCTTCGTTGCCATGATGCTGCCTTAGCCTTACGCTAGCCTTGCTTTTTGCCATCCTCCTCGCTCAAGATGGTGATGGCCTTGGTCACGATGGGAAGGATGTCGTTATAGAAATTGAGCTCGAGGATGTCGGCCAGCTTGAACCATTTGGCGTCGTCGAGGCCGGGCTTCTTGGCGAGGGTGAGGTCGGTGAACTTGGACTCTGCGAGATAGTAGTGCACCTGTTTGCGGATCTTGCCGAGCTCGGGGTCGTTGGCGACGTATTCGTTGCCTCCGAGGTCGGCTTTAATCTTCACTTTGAGGCCGATCTCTTCCATGACCTTGGAAACCGTGCCTTCGGCCGGGTCGGTGCCGCCGATGATCTTCCCTTTGGAGAGAGTCCAGTGGCCGAAGACATCGTGGACGAAAGCGAGATAGACTGTGGCATCAGCGCCCGAGCCGTCGCGGGCGTATACCACAGCCCCGCCCAGGTGCTGGATGGGCATCTTCTCGAATGGTACGTCAGCGATCTTCTTCTTGGCCGGCTGGGCGTCCTTGCCCGGCTCGCCGAGCTCCTTATAGACGGCACCGAGCACGCCGTTCACGAAGCGGCCCGAGGTGTCGCCGCCGAAAGTCTTAGCGAGCTCGATAGCTTCGTTGATAGCCACCTTGGCCGGGACCTCGGTGCGGTCAGCAAACAGGAGCTCGTACAAGCCGAGGCGCAGGACGTTGCGGTCCACGGGAGAGATCTTGTCTATCGGCCAGTCCGGGGCGGCCTTCTCGATGACCTTGTCGAGCTCGGGCTTCTTGGCGATGACGCCCTTGATGAGATCCTCGACGAAGGCGACGTCAGTCAGGCCTGGCGCGAATTCCTTGGCGTTGCGGGCGACGATGGCCGAAATATCCGGGGCTTCTTTGCCCAAAAAGTCCCATTCGAAGAGAGACTGTAGTACGACTGATCTGGATAGATGTCGGTTGGCCATGTAAAGTGCTGACGATTTGAAGATTCACAACGCACCGGACCCGAACGACGCTCGCACAGTCCCCTCGCTTCTCTCCTACTTCGCAGCGGCCTTCTTGGACTTTGCCGTGGCCTTGGCTGCGATGTCGATGACCTTGCGGCCATTGTACCATCCGCACTCGGTGCAGATAGCGTGCGAGCGGTGGGCCGCGCCGCAATTCGAGCACTTCGAAACACGCGCTGCGTCGAGAGCGTGGTGGGAGCGCCTATTGTTGCGGTGAGACCGCGTAGCTCGCATTCGGTTTACCATGGGATATAGTATTACACAGGATTGAGATTTGCGCAATAATCTGGTACATTCTCCCATGTTCCTCGCTCGCGCCCATAGCTCAGCTGGTAGAGCAGATCCCTCTTAAGGATAAGGTCGTAGGTTCGATCCCTACTGGGCGCACAAACAAGTGGTATGATGAATCCGCCTTCCCTGCCGGGGTGGCGAAATTGGTAGACGCACGTGGCTTAGGACCACGCGGAGCGATCCATGGAGGTTCGAGTCCTCTCCCCGGCACAAAAAGCACCCTCCGCGCCGCCAGAGAACGGCCCATCTTCCTCTATTGACATCTATATATAGTAAGTGATATAATGCGGCCAAACGTCGGGTCCCCGATCTGACCGGGCTCTCTGAAAATTTCATATCAACCACAACACTAGATGGAGGTTAAAAGCCATGGACAAAATACCGATCAGCCGCAGCCGCGGCGTTCTCTTTTGGGAACCGCCGCCGGACGTGCAAAGCTATAAAGGCAAAATCGTACGAGAAGAAGATGCCGAACGGCTCGTAAGCAAGCCGTTCACGATTTCCGTCACCAGAAATTCTTCTGGCAGACGGGAAGCGTGGATTCATCTTTTTCAGCTGCCCATGGCCGAGAAGGTCACGGAAGGTTCGTATATCTTGATACTTCATCCGGAAGGCAAAACCTTCGGCGACGACAAGCGCAAGCTCGTCATCACCGGAGACGAAGCCGAACAGATGAATAAAGAACGCGGACCCAATCCGCTAACTTCAACCAGCCCCGTGCTCCAAGAGCCCGGGAAAACATCAACACCGCTCCGTATCAGGCTGCGAAGCCTGGCGCGGGGAGCCCAGCAAGAGATTTCTACACTCGTGAAAAAAGTAACGTCAGTCAAAGAAAAGAAACAGCTTCCCGCCCCGGGATTGAAAGAAGCCCGGGAAGACGGGGTGCTCGGCTTCGATATCCATCTGCCGAAAGATGCGGATGGATTCAACCTCACGATCACGGAAGTGTCGACGGGCCAGATCATCTGGTCCAATCACATTTCCGTTTTAGAGGCCCGCCGAGACCACCGATACCTCCTTGTGAGCCTTACCAGGCTCGAGAAGAAGGATGTACGCCAAGGCACCCACCTCATCGAGGCAGTGGCCTTCAATGGCGACAAGAAGCGGGCCAGCGATCCGTCCAAGATCGAGATCCATATCTCGGCCGAGGACGCCGCGTTCATCAACAAGGAAGGAGAACAGGCTTCAGCGCCGGTTCCCCCTCCCAAAGAGGATGCTTCCCAGGCTCCGAGGCCTCCAGCGCTCGCCACGTCGGATCCAACTGATCCAGCCCTTCCCAAAAAGAAGGAAAAGCCTGCGAAAAAGAAGCCTGCTGCGAAATCAAAAGCGCGGAAGGCTTCGAAGACGCAGACCTCGTCCACACCCGCTGCCGCGCCGGCTTCAGAGAAGCCGGCAGGCACGACGGACGCTCTAGCAGGAACCGGCATCATCAGGGATCAGGACCCGGATCTTGAGCGTGAGCTCAAAAATGCTCATTCCCAGGTCCAGCTGAAGGAAGAAGTTCCTGCAGCTACCGGTTTGATCGTCATCGAAGACAAGTATAGCTTCATGGCCTACCGGCCAGCAAAGACGTACAAAGCCACGGTGACTACTGAATCCGGCCAGGAGATCTACGAGGAAGACGGGATCGTGATGAAGCTCAGCGACCTTGAAAAAGAGGGCGAGTGGATTCAGAAAGAAATCCTTCCGGAGCTCTGGAAGCCAAATGTCACGATCAAGCCCGGCCAGAAGCTCCACTTGAAGATCATCATGAAATCGGACGCGGAAACATCGAAGCCAACAGAGAATGATTTCAAACTCTGCCAAGCTACGGTCTACCGCCATGGCCTCGTGAAGCCACTCATACCGGTGGCAGGAAACCTCAACCATCCATCAAAAGTGAAACCAGAAAATGATACAGACCCAAAAACTCCAGCAACAGCCGGCGCGGGCAATACTTCGCAAGAAGAGAAGCCTGCTCCGACTCCGGCTGCTGCCGCAGCGCTCGCTGCGGCCGAGCTCAAGGCCAACGACACCGAAAAGCTGAAGAAGGCCCTCGCGACGCAAGCATCAGAATCCGCACGGCTCCTGGAAAAAACCCAGAAGCTCGAAGCGGAGCTGAGGTCTGCGCGGCAGGAAGCCGACAAGAACAAGCAGCAGGTCGTCGTCGAAGAAAGGAAGGAAGACAAGGCGAATAAAGATCTCGCCGAGTCGGAAAACCTGTTAGTCTTCTGGACCTGGAAAGGATTCGGAAGGATCCTTGGCACTGGTGTGGCATTGGTCTTGACCATTGTCCTCGTGCTATTCGCCTGCATCGTGGGCGAGAGGACCATTCGATCTTGGTTGACGGCGTCGGATGACACCGTTCTCATCAAGAACCGAGGAAGCCTCGCCTCCACTGACAAAGAGCATCATGACGAGCCGCTCCGGATCATTCCGGAGAAGCAAATCGTGATCTACGAGTCGGAGCCCTCCTACCACGTCGGTGTACCGGAAGAAAAGAAGGAAGTGGCCGAGCATAAAACCTCGGCAGCCGCTTCGATCGCTTCCGATGAGCCCAAGCCGACCGACTACGTCGTCGGGCAAGTGCCCGTGCGACAGCCAGTCCGGCAAGCGGTCCAGTATCAGCCACAATATGCTGGCTACTGCCCAAGCAGCTCTGCCCCCCACTGCCCGTCCCCTTCATCCAATACTCCTATCGTAGTTGGGCCCACCTCCGGCCTCCGGGTCCGGTCTGAACTCCGCTATCTGACGGCGCGGAGCCGCCCATC
>CAYSOS010000036.1:3625-6518 GCA_964432735.1 uncultured Candidatus Saccharibacteria bacterium | reverse complement strand
GGGCGCGGAACTGGCCGGACTTAAGGTCAGCCGTGGTGCGGGCGAAATGGATGTCGATGAGCTTGCGCAGAAGCTCGGCGCGAGAGAGCTCCATGCCGACCTTTATCTTCATGTTCACCTTCTCGTAATTCTCGGGCGATCCCAAGCCATAGATGCACGATACCGACGCCACGATGATAACGTCTTTCCGCGTCAGAAGAGCCTGGGTGGAGGCGTGGCGCAAGCGCTCGATCTCGGCGTTGATCATGGCCTCCTTCTCTATATATGTATCAGAAGATGGGATGTACGCTTCCGGCTGGTAGTAGTCGTAGTACGAGACGAAGTACTCCACCGCGTTGTCCGGGAAGAATTCGCGGTACTCCTGGGCGAGCTGGGCGGCCAGGGTCTTGTTGTGGGCGATGACCAGTGTCGGCTTGCCGTATGCGGCGATGACGTTCGCGGCCGTGAAGGTCTTGCCGGAGCCCGTCACGCCCAAAAGGGTCTGGCGGTCGAAGCCTTTTCTGAGGCCAGCTGACAGCCCTTCTATGGCTTTGGGCTGATCGCCGGCGGGCTTGAGGTTTGTGGAGAGTTTGAAAGCGCTCATAAATGGACTATAGCATATAAGACAGTAGCCGAAGACCCACAAGGTCCTCGGCTAATTACTGTGGCCACGAAGCGTACACCTTCCATTTGCTGTCGATGACGATGCAAAAAGAGATGTGGCTTTCGGGAAAAAATGCGTATCCTTTCGAATATTCCTGGGCTTCAGCTTTTTGGGCTGTCTCGGCTTTCGAGGGGCGCATTGCGAGTTTGAGATCGTCACGTGTTTTATACACGGGGACCCCATCCGGAATGAACACCGGATCATCTGCAGTTGTGGTGGTAGTCATACTAGGCTGCCGCCATCCTACATCTATTTCTTGCGCATAGCAACACGCTGCACAGCTTCTTTTATATGCGATTCCCCCATGCCATAGAGCTCGATGAGCTCGTCAGGCTTCCCCGACTGGCCGAATTGGTCTTTGACGCCGATGAATTCCATAGGTATCGGATGATGCATGGCCAAGCATTCTGCCACGGCAGAGCCCATTCCTCCGGCGATCTGATGCTCCTCCACGGTTACGATGGCTCCAGCATCATGCGCGAGGCGGACGATGGCATCCTCGTCGAGGGGCTTGATCGTAGCGAGGTTCATGACAGCCACCGACTTTCCTTTCGCAGAGAGATCCTGGGCGGCGCGGATGGCTTTATGGAGGAGGGCGCCCGTGGCGATGATAGCTGCATCGTATGCGGTGCCGCTCTCGCCTTTTTTGTATTTCTTTTCTGCGGGCTTGAATACGATCTGGGCCTTGCCGATCTCGAACGGCGTGTCATTCGTGGTGATGATGGGCGTCTTCTCGCGAGCGAGGCGGATATAGGTCGGCGAATCGGTCTTGGCGGCGGCCAGGGTGGCCTTGCGGGCCTCGATAGCATCGCAGGGCGAGATGACCACCATGCGCGGCATGACGCGCAGGATGGCGATGTCTTCTATGGCCTGATGCGTACCCCCATCCGGGCCCACTGACACGCCCGCTTGAGAGCCGGCGATCTTCACGAAGCGATCGTGGTATGCGATGGTCGTGCGGATCTGCTCCCAAGTGCGTCCTGGGGAGAACATGGCGTACGACGTGATGAACGGGATCTTGCCCATGGCCGCCATGCCGGACGCCACTGCCGCGAGGTTCTGCTCCGCCACGCCGATCTCGATGAACCGATCAGGATACTTCTGCCTGAAGGCGAGCATGTGCGTCGACTCCGTGAGATCTGCGCAGACGCCGGTCACGCGCTTGTCCGCGTCCGCAGCAAGGACGAGGCCTTCGCCGAAGCCTTTGCGGATAGGGACCTGCTCGACATCCTTATCGAACAGCTTCTGGTTCAGCTTTGATTCAGGGTTAAGCATATGCGATGTAGAGGGAGACTGCGGCGAAGGCTAATATGAGCGCTCCTTCGACGCGCCTCATGAATATGACCCTATTATTGTAAGGATAGTTAGCAGGATATGTATAGCTCGGATGCTTGGTATTCACGAGAAGCACCGACCCGAGCAGTATGGAGACGAGGATAAACGCAACGAACGATTCGTGCGAAAGGCCTGCCACGAGCATGTACGCCGATATGGCGAGGTATGCGAGCTTCAAGATGATCTCTGTGATCTTCATATGGATGATTTAGCGAGAGCGATGCCTGCGATCATGGCCCAGACCAGGTTCAGCACGCCTGGCTGGTATGTCTTCTTATAAAACGACACGCCTGCCATGCCTACGGCGCCTGTCAGGTTGAGGAGCTGGTACCAGATATTATCCGCGCTTGTGAATCCGAGGGCCACCACCGCATACGCGGCCAAGAGGCCTATGAATCCATACCATCCCAGCGCTTCATAAAAAGTATCCTTGCTCATGGCTAGTCGTGATGAGGCGCTTCAACCCTGCCGCCGAGGGTGCGGGCTTCCCGCAAGGCCTTCCGCGCTGTCTCGATCTCCTCCGGCGTGGTCGGCGGCTTGCCGTGCCATTCGAATTTGCGCTCGAACTCGGGAATGCCCTTCGAGGGAATGGTGTAGGCGATGATGACGGAGGGCTTGTCGAAGATGGCATGGGCCTCGCCGATGGCGCGGTCGATATCGCGGAAGTTATGGCCGTCTATCTCCTGGACGTGCCAGTTGAAAGCGCGCCATTTGTCCGCCAGCGGGTTCAACGGCATGACGTCTTCCGTGAAGCCGTCTATTTGGATGTTGTTCCTGTCCACCAAGACTGTCAGATTCTGGAGCTTTTCCTTGCCGGCGAGCATGAGAGCTTCCCAGTTGTTGCCCTCGTCGAGCTCGCCGTCGCCCGTGAGGCAATAGAATTGGCGGTTGGACGAGCGGCCGTTATCCATGCGG
>CAYSOS010000036.1:1566-3615 GCA_964432735.1 uncultured Candidatus Saccharibacteria bacterium | reverse complement strand
TTGTTCCCCTGTGCGGCTGCGCGTGCCCCGGGGGGCAAATGAAATTGGGGGTTGGACGAGGGGCCTTTCGCCTTGCGGTCGGCGTTGGCCTTTCCCACGGCTGGCGAGAGTCCGCAGCCGGGAGGGCCGGAAGACGTCTCGGGCATGGGCAGCCATTCGCGGTGCGGATGGCCCTGGAGGCGCGAGCCGAGCTTGCGCAGGGTCATGAGCTCGGAGACCGGAAAATACCCGGCGTGAGCCATGGTGGCATAGAGGACGGGACAGATGTGGCCGTTGGAGAGGACGAGCCGGTCGCGGTATTCCCAGTCCGGCTTCTTCGGATCGTGCTTCAGGGCGTGGAAGTAGAGGTACGTGAAGATGTCGGCCATGTCGAGGGGGCCGGCGGTGTGCCCGGACTTGGCTTCGATGAGGGATTCGATGATGGAGCGGCGGATGTCGAGCGCCTTCCCTTCCAGGAATTTTATTTTGTCATCAGTGAGGGCCATTTACTGGAAATTATAGCACTAATTTGATTTTGGCTGTGCAAGTCGGAGCGAGTCGATGCGGGCCGACGCACATCACCTTCCGGATTGCGGGAAAATTTATTCACAAAATGATATTCCTGTTGCACTATTTTACGAAGCAGTACAAGGTTTTTCCAAGATCAGAATTCAAAGATTATACAATTTTCTGTCAATGAAATTAAATCCAATGGATAGATGTCTGTTCGGAAACTGCCTTATTGCGCGGCGATTGCCTTGAAATCCTCCACAGCCTGAATAGGATTCTCGTCATTGAAAATAGCCGAGCCGACCACGAGCCTGTCTGCGCCTGCGGCAATGAGCTCGGGCGCCGTCTCGAGGGAAACTCCCCCGTCTACGGAGATGGGCAGGCCGGGGAACTTAATCCGCGCCTCCTTGATGCGACCGAGAACCTTCTCATCGAAAGGTTGGTGCTGGAAGCCGACATTGTCGATGCCCATGAGCTGTATAAAATTGATCTTCTCGCGGTGCTCTGTGACAGCATCGAGCGGTGTGTCCATGGCGAGAGCCAAACCCACTTCTACTCGGCCTTCGAGGATGCCGACTGCTTTTACAACATCTCCTGCCGCCTCGGCGTGAATAATAATACGGCTGGCACCGGCAGAAACCCATTCATCCACGATCTCTTCGGGCTTGTTGGCCATGAGGTCTATCTCGAAATCAAAATCCTGCCAGCCGGGCAGGCCTTCCTCTTCATGAAGGATCTTCTCGAAGGAATCATCGTGCTTCCTGTACGGCCAGGTGGCGTTCGGCACGAACTGACCGTCGCAGACGTCTATCTGGATGGTCTTGGCAAAGCCGCGGATCGCGGATGTCTTCTCCTCTATTTCCGCGAAATCCATAGGAAGGATAGCGGGTATGATCTCTGCTGTGCTCATGAATGAATGTCAGCGCGCCTACTCGATGCTGTCCATCTCCTTGATGCGGCGCTTGTGGCGCTCCTCGCCGGAGAATGGCGTTGCGAGCCATAGCTCGACGGCCTTCACGGCTTCGGCTTCCGAGACGAAGCGTCCGCCCATGGAAAGAACATTGGCGTCGTTATGCTCACGGGAAAGCTGGACAATATCCAAGGGGCCCCCGTACCAGGCGACAGCGCGCACGCCCGGAAAGCGGTTGGCCACCATGGCTTCGCCCTCTCCTGAACCGCCCGCGATGACGGCCTTTGTCGAGCCTGTCAGATCAGAAGCCACCTTCAGCGCCGCCGCTGCCATAAAGGGCGGATAATCATCTCCGGCGTCATATTCGTGGGCACCCACATCGATGACTTCGATTTTTTTGTCTTCCAAGTGCTTCTTCACAGCCTCCTTGAGCTTGTACTCAGCGTGGTCGGCTGCAAGTATGATGGTGAGTTTTTCTTGTGCCATAGCGTTATGCGAGCCTTCCCGCCTTCACGACGTGATCCACGAGCGTGTACGTATACCCCATCTCATTGTCGTACCAGGCGAGGCCTTTGCAGAGGTTGCCGTCCACGACGCGGGTCCTGGCGAGGTCAGCAATGGCAGCGTTGCCGGTGGCGGATGATTCCTTC
>CAYSOS010000036.1:0-1556 GCA_964432735.1 uncultured Candidatus Saccharibacteria bacterium | reverse complement strand
CCAACGGCTCTTCCGTGACGGCGAAGACGCCATTCCAGCGCTTGTCTGCGGCCGCTTTCTTCAGGATGGAGTTGATCTCCTCTGCCGACGTGTTCCTCTTGGAGAGGAATGTCACGTCCACGATAGAGCCAGTGACTACCGGCACGCGGATGGAGATGCCGTCGAACTTGCCCTTGAGCTGGGTGGCCACTTCCGTGACGGCGATAGCGGCGCCCGTCGAGGACGGCACGATGTTCTGCGCTGCAGCGCGGCCTTCACGGAGGTCCTTCTTGGAAGGGCCGTCCACCAGAGCCTGCGAAGCGGTGTAGGCATGCACTGTGTTGAGAAGCGCCTTCTCGATGCCGAGGGTCTCGTCGAGGATGGCGATGAGCGGCGAGCCGGCGTTCGTAGTGCAGGACGCATTCGAGGAGATCTGGCAGGTCTCGAGCTTATCCTCGTTCATAGCCATGAGGATGGTGGCGCCCTTTACCGCAGCGTCCGGAGCGTCCTTGATGGGAGCGGAGACGACCACGCGCTTGGCGCCTGCTTTCACATGAGCCATGGCCTTCTCTGCGGAAGTGAAGAGGCCAGTGGACTCCACGACCACGTCGATATCGAGCTTCTTCCACGGAAGCAGGGTCGGGTCCTTCTCCGAGACGAACTGCACTTCCTGGCCGTCTATGGTGAGGACGTTCTTCTTCTCGTCCGCCGAGACTTCGAACTGGCTCACGCCGTACGCGGTGTCGTACTTGAGGAGATATTCGAAATTCTTGATGGAGCCGAGGTCATTGATGGCAACCAGCTCGATCTCCTGGCGCTCGCGGGCGACTTTCGCGAATGCTCTGCCGATCCTGCCGAAACCGTTGATCGCTACGCGGATTTTTTTCATGTGATGGATAGGATATTGTATGTCTGCTAGTGGCCGTATTCTATCATAGGCCCTGGATATGGGGTATACTTTCCATGCATGAATCAGACCTTCAGCTGGATCATGAGCACCGCCACCAACCATGACGTGCTCGTGTACGGCCTCATCGCCATCCTTGCCTGCGCCGAAGGGCCCATCGTTTCGCTCATCCTCGGGGTGCTCCTGCGCTTCGACTACCTCTATTTTTTGCCCTCGTATGGCGCCCTCATCGTCGGCGACATGATCGGCGACACCGCCTGGTACTTCATCGGACGGGCATATGGCCACAGATTCATCAGCAGGTTCGGCAGAGCCTTCAATATAACCGAAGAGAGGATCGAGCAGATGACCCGGGTCTTCTACAAATACAAGAAGCGGGTGCTCTTCATCTCGAAAGTATCCAACGGCTTCGGCCTCTCGCTCATCACCCTCATGACCGCCGGCATGATCCGGATCCCCTTCATGAGCTATCTCGGAGTCAATTTCCTCGGCCAATTCATCTGGACGGGCACGCTCCTCGCTGTCGGCTACTTCTTCAGCAACGCCTTCATCTCCATAAACAACTGGGTGGGCCGCGCATCGCTCGCTGTCGGCCTCGTCCCGGCGCTCTTCATCGGCTATAGGTACTGGAAGTCCTTGAAGTACCGCGCGGAGCATTTGGATGTATAAT
>CAYSOS010000035.1:0-6577 GCA_964432735.1 uncultured Candidatus Saccharibacteria bacterium | reverse complement strand
CGCTGGATCTGGCCGCCGGAGAGCTGGTTTGAGCGGTGGTTATAGCGGTCTTCCGGCAGACCGGCAGCTGCTAGGGCAGTCCGGGCGCGGGAGTTCCGCTTGGACTCCGCGACTTCTGCATATATGAGCGGACGGGTGACGTTGTGCAGCGCGGTGGCGCGGGGCAGCAGGTTGAACGACTGGAAGACGAAGCCGATGCGCTCGTGCCGGATGTCCGCGAGCTTGTCGTCCGAGAGGGTAGAGACGTCCTTGCTGTCGAGCCTGTACGAGCCGGTGGTCGGGGTGTCGAGGCATCCCAGGATGTGCATGAGGGTGGACTTGCCAGAGCCGGACGGGCCCATGATGGCCACGAACTCCCCGTCTTCTATGGTAAAGGAGACTCCGCGGAGGGCATGGGTCTCATTGTCCCCGATCTTGTATGTCTTCGTTATATTTTTTACTTCGATCATGGGCTGGGGCCGGAATTACCGGGTGAATGTGCCTGCTCGGGCGCCGCCAGCAGCGCCGCCGCGATTGCCGCCGATGCTCGAGAAGAGGGTGGGAGTCGCCGTGGTCTGGGCGGCGCTGGAAGTCGTGGTGCGGACCACCACCGCCTGTCCTGGCGTGAGGCCGCCGGTTATCTCTGTGTTGGTGCCATCCGAGTCGCCCACGGTCACATTCGTGCGCGCAAGCGCTACGGCTGTAGAGATCGTCAGCGTAGCGGGACCGCCGAAGCTGCCAGCGAAGGCGCCTCTCGTGCTCGAAGCATTCCGATACTGGCCGGATTGTCCCGTGCTCGAAGCCGTGCGGGAGCGCGTCGTCGAGGCGGCCCTTCCAGAAGCCTGCATATTCGCCTGCAGGACCGACTGGTCCAGTGTCTGGACATAGCTCTGGTTGCCCTGGGCCTTCACCGCTGCCGAAGGCACCACGAGGACGCCGTCTTTCTCCATAGTGGTGATAGTGGTGTTGAGGCTCATGCCGGGCTTTATGCGCGGGTCCTGCGTATTGATGGCGATCTTCACGCCGTACGAGACCACGCCCTGCGAGACCGTGCCCACCTGGTCTACCTGCATGACCGTGCCGGTCGCTGTGAGGCCGTCTATGGCGTCGAAGGTGATGGAGACCGGCTGGTCGGCGGTCACTTTCGCGGCGTCGACTTCATTCAATGAGATGGTGGCGATCTTCTGGTCCCCGACGACTGTCGCGACGACGGTGCTCGCGCCTGCCTGGGCGTACACGGATGTCGGGATGCGGCCGACGATGCCGTCGAAGGGCGCGCGAATGAAATACTTGGCGTAATTCTCCTGCGATTGCTGGAGGGATATCCTCTGGCTTTCCACGTCGAGAGCGTCAGCGCCCTGGACGAGAGTGGCGAGGGAATTGCCATTCGTGGCGACGCTGTTCTGTGCCGAGACCACGCTCGAGAGATCCGAGTTCGTGCTAGTGAGCCAGGTGTTCAGGTTGGAGACAGCGCTGGAGACATCATGCGGATAGTACTCCGGCTGGTTGATCTGTATGAAGTTCACGGCTGCCTGGGCTTCCTGGAGCGACTGCGAGACGCTCTTCAGGAGATCCGCCGTGTCTGTGAAGAGGCCATCGAGGCTTGCGCGGTCGCTTGCGCGAGAGAGGCCTTGGTATTCTTGCAGGACGACGATGTATTGCTTGGCGGCAGCATCGAAAGTCTTGCCGGCTTGGTCGCGAAGGGGGCGCGAAGTGCTGTTCAAGCGTATGGCGTACGCTTCGCTCAGGAACCCGCCCTGGCTGTACAGCATGCTGTTGAGGCCGGCCATGATGCTCTGGAGGTCCGTGAATGAGCCTGCCGCAGAATTGAACGCGTCGTTGTATGACTTCAGCAGATTGTTCTCCGACGTCGAGAGGTCGGTGGTCTTCGGAGGGGCGGTGAGCTTGTCATAGGCGATCTGGGCATTCTGGAGGGAGATCTGGGCATCGTGCGGATCGATGGTCGCCAAAAGCTGGCCCTTCGCCACATGATCCCCGATCTTCACCGCGATGGACGTGACCTGTCCCGAGACTTGGCTGGTCACGTCCAGCTGGTTCTCTGCAGAGACCTGTCCGGAGCCGGTCACGGTCTGGACGATGTTCCCTCGGTGGGCGATAGCGACCACATACTGCGGCGCGACGCTGCTTGCGGCATACGAGGCGTAGGCCCGGTATCCGATGAAGGCGAGGACGATGACGATGATGCCCGTCCAGATCTTGTGGGCCTTGGCCCAAGAGGCGGAGCGGCGGAGCCAGTTTTTTGCGGTTGCTTTCATGTGGTGTAGGTGAAGGATGATAAAGAGCCCTGTAACAAGGGGCAGCTAGCGTCCCATGCGGCGGTCCATGGAAGTGGGCATGGCCGGCGCGATGCGCACGAAGGTGGCGGCGATGCGGCCCGCTTCATCCGGCGTTCCAACTGCCATGAGAAAATCTCCGACCTGTATATCCGTCGTCGTCGCATCAGAGCGGAACTTGCGGATGAGGGTCTTGGGCCCAAGGACGATGACCTTCTCGGCTTCATCGGAGCCTTTGACGGCGATGGTGGGCAGAGTCACCGCCATGACGGTGCCGACTGCGCCATTGGAAGAAGCGATGGTGTCGCCGCCCTGTCCTCCTATATTCCCAGGGCCGAAGGAGAATGGGCCGCGCATGCCGCCAAAGACCTCTGCATAGTGGCCGGCCCAGCGAGAAGAATATTCAGCCTGGCGAAAGCCGACCACGGTGCCGAGCCAGAAGATGCCGAGAGCAGCAGCAAGGATGCCCAGGATGACGATGAGTTTCGTGAATATGGATGTTTCGAAGAAGTTTTTCATATGATTAGTTGATTATCGTGCGATAG
This sequence comes from uncultured Candidatus Saccharibacteria bacterium, assembly GCA_964432735.1. Taxonomy (GTDB): domain Bacteria; phylum Patescibacteriota; class Minisyncoccia; order Phycocordibacterales; family PALSA-1337; genus C7867-002. The sequence goes on along the minus strand of CAYSOS010000035.1, from coordinate 3,759 downwards.
AGGACGTGGCGGCCCATGGCGAACTTGCGGATGAGATAGCCCAGGAGAGCCAGGATGCCGAGGGCGAGAGCTATGCCGAGGACCGGCACTGATTCTGCCAAGGACAGCATGAGCGATCCCCAGGATCCGGCCAGATCAGCTCCATCCGAACCGATGAGCGACAGATAGCCCGTGAAGCCGGACGCCGCCGCCACAGACGACACGTAGGCGAAGACCGGGATCAGGATGGCCGCAGCGCAGATCAAAAAAAAGCCGTAGAGGCTGACCTTGGTCCGGGCTGTAGAAAGCCGGCGCTCGGTCATATGCCGGGTCACTTCGTAATACACATGCTCCTCGCGGGGCGAAAATGGGGTAGCGGACTTCATAGCGTCGGAGGATATACGAGCGGCCTAGGGTTTTCGGTGCGGCAGATACTTTTTCACCTTCTGCAGAGCCCTCCTGTGCCAGCTCTTCACGGTGTTCATGGGCTTTCCTAGGATCTCTGCGATCTCCTTGAAGGTCATGCCCTCTGTGTAATGCATGGAAAGGACGGACTTGTACTCAGGCTGGAGATCCTTCATGGACTTGGAGAGCTCCTCCGCGAGCTCGCGCTGCTCGAAGGTCTCGTGCGCGAGCGGTTCGGTATCTTCGAGCGTGTCGGCGAATTCGGTGTCGGTCTCGTCGTTATGGAGCTCGGAGAAGCTCGATGAGCGGCGCTTCTTCAGATGGTCGAGCGCGGTGTTCCGGGCGATAGCATAGAGCCAGGGCCTGAATGCCTTCCTGGCGTCGAAGCGCTTCAGATACTTCCAGGCCTTGTAGAAGGCGTCCTGGACGATGTCTTCGGTGTCTTCATCGGTTTTCGCGTACTGCCGGGAGAAGACCCAGATAGGCCGGAGGTGCCGGCGCATCAATTCCTGGAAGGCCCGGTCGTCTCCCGCTTGGGCCGAGAGCGCCAATTCGTTATCTGAAGTGGCGGAGTAGTCCATATTTCCATCATGGCATATCGGGCGGGATTGGGGTAGTCAGAATAGAAAATCACGCCCCGTGGAGAGGCGTGATCGGTCAGGCTCCTTTTCTCGTGTCCAGAATGCATGCAGCTAATGCTGCGAAGAAAAGGATCCCTGCAGGAATCAGTAACATGGGTATTTTGAATAGGTCTGCACCGATTCCTAGGATCAGGGCTAAGATGCCGAGGATGATTTCGAGCTTTTTCATGGGGTAACTTCTGGCTATACGCTACTTCGCGGACCTTATTTTGTCAAAAGGGTATATAATGCTCCTATGATCCTCTTCATCGTCTCATTCGTCGCGGGCTTCCTCTCCGTTCTCGCTCCGTGCGTCCTGCCGCTCTTGCCGGTAACGCTCGGGTCGTCTATGGGCGAAGCCGCGAACAAGTCCCGGCCGTTTATCATCATCGGTTCCTTGTCGCTGTCAGTGTTCGTCTTCACATTGCTTCTCAAAGGCTCGACCGCCCTCATCGGCGGCTCGATCTCATTCTGGAGCTATATCTCCGCAGCCATCCTGGCCCTCTTCGGCTTCACGCTCTTGTTCCCGATCGCCTGGGCCAAGGTCATGCTCAAGCTGCCGGGGCACAACGCCCCAGAATCCTGGATGGCCACCGGATACAAGTCTCGCGGCCATTGGTGGGCGGACGTCCTCGTGGGCGCCGCGCTCGGCCCGGTCTTCACCACCTGCTCGCCGACATTCTTCGTCATCCTTGCGACGGTCCTGCCGCAGTCTTTTGCCAAGGGCATCATCGACCTTCTCGCCTATGTCCTCGGCCTGGCTATCGCGCTCCTCCTCATCTCCTGGGTGGGCCAGAAGCTGGTCAATCGCCTGGAATGGGCCGCAGACCCGAATGGCCTCTTCCGCAAGGTGCTCGGCGTCCTCTTCCTCTTAGTGGCGCTCGCCATCGCCACCGGCTATGACAAGACCATAGAGTCCGCCATCCTGAACTCCGGCTATTTCGATGTCACGTCTATCGAGCAGGCGCTTCACCAGAAGCTCGATGGCATGCAGACGAGCTTGCCTGAGCCTGCTTCGCCCGCGTCTAGCGCGACCACAACCTCGCAGACCGGTTCGACGGCTGTTCCGGCCGCGGCAAACTCCACAAGCGAGGCAGCCGCCATCCAAAAGATACTCTCGACGCCCATCTCCGGCGAGCGCGTCCTCGGCAGATATGTGGAGATCGCCAAGCCGGCCGGATTCGTGAATAGCCAACCCTTCAAGCTCGCGGACTTTATCGGCAAGAAGGTCATCCTGGTGGATTTCATAGATTACTCCTGCATAAACTGCCAGCGCACGTTCCCGTACATGAAAGACTGGTGGAGCAAGTACAAAGACCAGGGGCTGGAGATCGTAGCCTTCCACACGCCGGAATTCTCCTTCGAGAAGGACCAGAAGAACGTCGAAGCGGCCGCCAAGCAGTTCGGCCTCACGTTCCCGATCGTCCTCGACAACGACTACGCTACCTGGAACGCATACGGCAACCAATACTGGCCGCACAAGTACCTCATAGACATCCATGGCAACGTGGTATATGACCACATCGGCGAAGGGGAATACGACAATACCGAGAAGGAGATCGTGAAGCAGCTTACGGTGAGGAAACAGTTCCTCGGCGAGCCGGGCCTGGTGAGCCAAAGCGGCGCACCCATGCCTGCGGCGGAGGCTATCCAGGCCGCGAGCCCGGAGACGTACTTCGGCTCGGGCAGGAATGAGCGCTTCGGCAACGGCGCGCCGTTCTCAGGCGGCACGCAGACCCTCTCGGCTCCGTCCGGAGACCTGACGCCCAACCTCTTCTATCTCTCCGGCTCATGGAATATCCAAAAAGAATATGCGGAGACCGTCTCATCGTCCGCCACGCTCTCGTATGCCTTCACAGCTGCGAAAATGTATATCGTGGCAGAAACGGCAGACGGCATGCCCGCAACGGCCCAGATCCTCATAGACGGCAAGCCCATCTTCGACCAGAACGCAGGCGCAGACGTGAAAAATGGCACGCTCACCGTGAACGGCTCGCGCCTCTATAGCATCTTCACGAGCCCCACCATCGGCAGGCACCGCATAGACATCATCTTCTCGCGATCGGGCGTCCGTGCGTACACATTCACGTTCGGGTAAATAAAAATCACACTCTCTTAGAATGTGATTGTTTGTGTATGGGGGTTGCTTCAAGTCGGGATAGCTTTCAGCTCTTCTGCGAAGCGCGTTGTAATGTGGTTGAAAAGGAACTCCACCGCTTCTTCGGTATCCTCAACCACTACGATCTCTCCGATCTGAAACGCAGCGGTGGTGGTCAGATCCATCATGTTGGATCCAATGATCTGCTTCACTTTTTCAGGCTGTTTTTTAAAAAGCGCGAGAGCTTTTGTCCGCTCCTCCCCAGCTCCGATGAGTCGATTTGTAAGGCAATTGAGCACTGGTTCACTGAACATATGTTTTCAAGGGTCGAATTTTAATCCATATTTTGTCCTTGGCTAGACGCCAAGATACGGATCGTTTGCAGAAAAACTAGCACTTCAAGAATATAAGTCAATCGGGACTGGTCGGCTTAAGTAAAAAATTCCTGAGAAGCCCGGTATATCATCTGTCCGAGCTTGTAGCCGCCCCAGATCCCAGCGAAGCCGCCGACCATAGAGAGGATGATCGATGAGAATGACAGGATGCCAGCGCCCCAGATCGCGGGAATGTAAGCACCGCCCGTTATTCCGATGCCAGTGCCTATCCAGAAGAGAGATTTTGAATTCATCACAGTACGTGTTATCCTACTTTGATGGC
>CAYSOS010000034.1:0-6707 GCA_964432735.1 uncultured Candidatus Saccharibacteria bacterium | reverse complement strand
CTCGTCTCTCAGAACGATTACATCTGGCTCTACGAAGGAAAGATCGTCGCGAAGTCAGTGGCCGCATTCAAGTCGAAGCTGACCATCCCTCATGAGTGCATCGTCTCGGACGGCCGGAGCGCTGACAGGACAGCCGAGATCGCCCGCAAGCACGCTGACAAGGTCATCGTGCACGATGGCACGGAGCGCCAGACCATCGCCATGGGCAGGAATGACGGCGCCGCAGCCGCGAGCGGAGACCTCCTCGTCTTCCTCGATGCCGATTGCAGCGTCTTCGACCCTGACGCCTTTTTCCTGCATGTCCTCGAAGCCTTCCGCGCCGATCCCCGCCTCGTCGCCCTCACTCCGCGGATCAAAGTCCTCCCCGAATTCGAGACTCTCGGGGACAGGTTCTTCTTCGGCTGGCTCAACCTCAACAAATACATCATCAACAATGTGCTGAAGAAGGGCGAATCCAACGGCGAGATGCAGATAATGACCCGCGCGGCATACGACGCTGTCGGGGGCTACCGCAACGATCTCGTCACCCGCGAAGATGCGGACATGTTCATGCGCCTCTCCAAGGTCGGCCGCACCCATTATGACCCCTCTATCACGGTCTACCACACCGGCCGCCGCGCCCATAAGATAGGCTGGCCCCGCCTGATGTGGGACTGGAGCATCAACACCGTCTGGGCATTCGCCTTCGACAAGGCTTATGCCAAGGAATGGAAGGTCATCAGATAAGAGCTGCAGAATGAAAATCTCCGTCGTCATACCTGCATATAACGAAGAAGAGAGCCTTGCGAATACGCTCAAGGCTGTCTTAGCGCAGGATTATGGAGATTTTGAAGTGATTGTCGTCAACAACGCGAGCACAGATCGTACTGCCGAAGTTGCCGCAGCCTTCCCGGTCAAAGTAGTCTTCGAGGCGCGCAAAGGCCTTCTCTGGGCCCGCGAAGCCGGGCGTCAGGCAGCATCCGGCGGCATCATCGCCAATATCGATGCCGATTGCCTTCCTTCTCCCGACTGGCTTTCCCACGCCGCCGCTCATTTTGCCGATGACGCTGTCGCCGCCGTGACTGGGCCGTATGACTACCACGATGGCAGTGCATTCTTCCGCACAACCTCCCTCCTCACACAGAGCCACATCTATCGTCCCATGAATGCGTTTCTCCAGCTTCCCGTCTTCGGGGACAGAGCCATATTGATCGGCGGCAACAACCTTATCCGGGCAGATATTCTCAAGAAAGCCGGCGGCTACAATACCGATCTCACCTTCTACGGCGAAGACACCGACACGGCCAAGCGCGTCTGCCGCTACGGCAAAGTCATTTTCAGCCCCAAGGTCGTCATGAAGACGTCCGCGCGCCGCTTCAAGGCCGAAGGCGCTGTGCGCCTCATGACCAAATACTGGTTCCATTTCTTCAAGCAGGTCTTCTCTACCTCCAGAGGAAATACCAGGAAATGAGAGCAGCTATGACGCCGACGGCGTAGCCGATGGGCACGATCTTGCGGCCGCCGATCTTGATGAACGGAAAATAGTCCGAGAACGAGGTCCAGAATTCGGACACCGCCACGGCCGGGTTGACCACGTACCACATGAAGTCCTGGATGACCATTCCAGAAGCATATGCGCTCAAGAGCACCCCGAAAAGCTTCAGGTTCCAGCCGTAGATGACGAGCGGCAGCGACAAAAGCAGCGGGTACATGACCCAGAAGAGCCAGAAGTGGTACGCAGGCAGAGAGTAGCGGCCGAACCGGAGCTTCCAGCCGAGCTTATTCTTGTCCCAGGGGTTGCGCCCTTCGACATACGCTTCCCAAAACGAGTGGGCGATCATCGCCGCATATATCCAGAGGAATATGGGCAATGGATGGATCATGCGCGTCAGTATATCCGAGGCGCAAAAAATCGGCAACGCACAAGGCGCTGCCGATTCGAAACTGACTGAAGGCTCAGGAGATGCTCAAGAACCGGATGGCACCTACGACGAGAAAGGCGCATGCCAGACCCGTCATAGCTGCGATGTCGCTCTTCTTCAGCCTCCAATGAGGGCTGAATTTGACCTGGCCGAGGACGCACCAGGGCATGAATGCCAAGGTGACGATGGCCACTTCCGTCTTCGTGATAGGCCGATCGGCTTCTCCGAAGTAGAACATGATCACAGCCCAGATGGCCCAAGCGGCGTAGACGGCATGGATCCATCCGGCCTCCGTGACCCTGCCGCTGTGAGCGTGAGCTTCCGGCATCTCTTTCCCCCACGCGCGATAGGCGCGCAGGATGAAGAAGACGCATACCACCGAGACCGCAGCAGCTATGATGCTGAACCGCCCCAGATAGTCGAACCGATATGCGCTCATGATGAACGCCACTACCGGAGAGACGATCAGGATGTCAGCCATCATGCCGCCATGCTCAGTGAACGCATATCCCTTCGCCTTTTTTTTCTTCATCTGCGCCCGAGTGGCGTACCCATCAAAGAGAGACGCTAGGAATTGCAGGAAGACGAGCTGAAGCCCGATGCAAAGCCAGAAACTGAACGGACTCATAAGCAATCCTCCGAATTGTGGTGAACTATCGCAACCGAAACGCCGGCTGCTTTACTAGTAGATTATACCATATATATTATATAAAAGTCAAATAAAAACCCCGCCGAACGATTTCAGCGGGGCTGCGATGCATAGTCCGATCGGATCTCCTAATGATGGGGAGCGCCGGTCATGGTGCCGAATCCTGCAGGCGGCCTTTTTGGTTTTACCTGCCGCACAAAAGAATCCTCGACTTGTTTTTCTCCATACATGTAAAGCACGAAATACATGATCCAAACTACGAACGCGCCGGCTCCGTACAATATAAGCCACCAGCCCATATTGAACTTGATCGGCGCGGCGGACATGACGGAGATATATGCCATCGTAAGGATGAAGAACAAGGTGTTGACCTTCAAATATGTCTCCCGTTCATGCTGAGGCATGTCAGTGGTCTTGAGATCTTTACGCAGGCTCCGATAGCCGAGGGGAGTGACGATAGCCAAAGCTACGCAGAACAGGATCCAAAGGACGAGCGGGGCCATATGATTCATATATGATGTCTGGTTGAGGTTGTGTGTGAGCTAAGTTCAAGGAATAGCATACATTATATTACTAGTTTAGTCAACTACGCCCGCAGAATTGCCCCGATGACTGAGGCGCTGATATACTGCTCCAATGCTCACATATACCCAAGCCATCATCCTCGGCGCCCTTCAGGGCGCGACCGAGCTCTTCCCTGTGTCGAGCCTGGGCCACAGCGTCATCCTTCCGCAGCTCCTCGGCTGGAACGTGGACCAGAACGCGGATTTCTTCCTCAGCTTCCTCGTGGCCGCCCATTTGGCGACTTCCCTGGTGCTTTTCGCATTCTTCTTCAAAGACTGGGTGAAGATCATCAAAGGGCTTTTTCGCTCTCTCTTGCGCTTCCGCATCGAGCCGGGAGATACGTATGCCCGCCTTGGCTGGCTCTTGGTGGCTGCCACCGTCCCTGCCGGGCTTTTGGGGCTCGCGCTCGAGCGCAAGCTGAAGCTGCTGTTCGCCGCGCCGGCCTTGGTCGCCAGCATGCTCATCCTGAACGGCATCCTCCTCTATGGAGCGGAATTCTTGCGCAGCAAGGGCGGCTGTGCCGCTGAGGCGCGCTCAGATGAGGCCTTGAGCGGGCTCTCCTGGAAGAAAGCCCTGAAGGTGGGCTTGGCTCAGTGCCTGGCTCTCATCCCCGGCTTCTCCAGGACCGGAGCGACCGTGGGCGGCGGCCTTTTGGTCGGGCTGGACCACAAGAGCGCTGCCCGCTTCTCCTTCCTCCTTGCGACGCCCATCATCTTTGCGGCGGCCGCATTGAAACTTCCCGGCCTGGCGAAGACCGCGAGCCCGCACTCCCTCGGCGTGACCCTCGCCGGAGCGATCGTTGCAGCCATCGCCGCATACCTGTCCGTGAGATTCCTCACCAAGTATTTCGAGACGAAGACCCTGAAGCCCTTCGCGGCATACTGCATCGTCGCAGGACTGCTCTCTCTCATCGTCCTTGCCTTCTAGTCATATCTGATCGCTATAAAAATAGGCCTCTGGCAACTGTTTCAGTATCTGGGCTGGCTCTTCATCAAGGGGGATGTCTTCATCCTTAAGGCGCTCCGCAGGAGCGCGCTTCGATGCCCCATACACGAATGCATACGCGACATGGATCTTCTTCAAGGCCGGGAATGTCAGGGTCACGCGGATGAACGGAGTTCCTTGGTATCCAGAGACGAGCCTTGTCTCGCTGACAGCTGGCGTATGCGGCTGGATGCCGGCGATGTGGCCGTCCTCTCCCATACCGAACTGTCCCACGATGAGGTCTTGGCCCTCCAACGCCGGAGCGATGGCCTGTTCGTAGTCTGCGACAGTTTTTCCCAGAGGCGCGCCCATGAGGATGGGTATGGTGCGGACAGAGCTGAAATCGAACCCATCGTCCTGCATCTGCTTCCAGTTGGAGTCCGGGTGTCCCACAGGGCCATACCGCTCGTCTGTCTGGGCGATGGTGAAGTTCTCGAGAGGAGCCTTGGCGGCGCGGATCTGCTTCATGGCTTCGACGGCTATAGGGATGTTGGAGCCGCCGCAGATGAGCCACAGCACGCGCTTGTCTTCGGCGAGAGCCGACGATATCCGTTCCGCAAGCGCCCTCGTCCCTTCCTTCGGGTCTTTTGATGATATGAATCCCATCCCTGGATTATATGAGAAAGTCGGCTGTGACCACAAGGCGCGGGATGCATTCGTCAGACGAAAAAAGCCCCTTCCGGGGCTTTCTTCTCAGAGCATGCTGGTTATACGAACGTCAGAGCCTTGCCCTGCTTGCCGCCGCGGCCGGTTCGGCCGATGCGGTGGACGTAGTCTTCATAGGTGGCGGGCACGTCGAAGTTGATGACGTGGCTCACGTTCGGGATATCGAGGCCACGGGCAGCCACGTCGGTGGCGACCAGGACCTGGATCTTATTCTCCTTGAAGAGCTGGAGGGCCTTCAGGCGGCGGGCATAGTTCTTGTCGCCGTGGATGGATTCGGCGCTGAAGCCGCGGGCAGCGAGCTCGCGAGAGAGCCTGTCCACGCCGTGCTTGGTGCGGCCGAAGATGAGGATCTTGTCGAAGCCCTCCTTCTTCAGGAGATCCTGGAGGATCTCCATCTTGTTCCCGCCCTGGGTGCGGACGACATCCTGGTCGACGTTCTTGGACGTATCGCGGGTCTTCACAGACACGCGGACTGGATTGCGGAGGAACTGGCCGATGAGCTTCTCGATGTCCGGCGACAGGGTCGCGGAGAAGAAGAGGGTCTGGCGTTCCTTGGGCATTCCTGCCATGAGAGCCTTCATGTCATTGATGAAGCCCATATCGAGCATGCGGTCTGCTTCATCGAGGACGATGGCGGAGAACTTGGAAAGGTCGATCAGCTTGCGATCGATAAGGTCCTTGAGGCGGCCCGGCGTGCCGATGATGAAGTTGTTGTGATAGCGGAGAGCGCGGATCTGCGGCACGATGTTGGCGCCACCGACGGCGCAGACCGACCAGATCTTCATCGAAGGCGTGAAGGTTTTCAGTTCCTGGTCTATCTGCACGGCAAGCTCGCGCGTAGGAGCGACGACGAGGACCTGCATCTTGGGATTACCAAGGACCTTGTGGATGAGCGGGAGCAGGAACGCTGCGGTCTTGCCCGTGCCGGTGTTAGCGATGCCGACGACGTCAGATCCGAGAAGGACGTGCGGAATAGCCTTGTCCTGAATGGGAGTAGGCATGACGTAGCCCTTCTTGGCCACGACAGCCTTGAGGCGGTCCTCCATGACGAAGTCCTGGAAGGCATGCTCGGGCACAAAAGACTCCACTTCCTCGGTAACGGTCACCTTGTTGATGAAGCGCTCTGGATTGATATATTGCGTGCCCGGCAGATTCCTGGAGCGCTGCTGGGGACGGCGGTTCGAGAACCTCGAACCATGTGAAGGCCTGCGAGGGCCCCCGTGGAAACGGCGTGTATTCATGTTGTAAACCCCTGTCTCGCGGGGTTTTGAATAAATAGCGAAGCAAATGCTTCACAAAACCGGAGATTGAAGTTATCTAGCATATTAGACTAAAGTCCGGGTTTTGTCAACAAAAAACCGCACCTTGGGAGATGCGGTCGGAAACTGACGAACTAGATAGCTTGTCAATAAGCGTGCTGTAATAAAAAAGCCATACCCCGGGGCGAGAGTATGGCATGGACTGACGACTAACAGGTATGACGCGCTCAGACCGCGGCAGCTTTGGTCCGGATCCTTCGGATCGCGACGAGTCCGATGATGGACAGGCCGGCGATAACTCCGAAGGTGGAGGGTTCCGGAACCGCAACGACCGCACCGGCAGTGGGACCATCGAACTTGTCCGTCCAGTCGGCGGGAACGCCGGTGGTCAATCCTCCGATGGTGCTGCTCAGGTTAGTCATGACCGTGCCGGCTGGGGTAGCGAACATGGTGTTGTAGGTGACCGCGAGCTCTCCGGAGGACGTGGTGTGACCGCCGGCTGCCTGGTACGTTGACGTGAAGTCGCCGCTGGCCACCGCCGAGAAGACGAGCTCGCCCGGATTGGTGATCCCATTGTACGCAGCGTAACCCGTTCGGCCTGAGGTGCCCTGATTATAGACGCCCTGCCAGAGCGCATCGCCGACATCCGCTATCGATTTCTTGTAGATATCGATATGGATGTTG
>CAYSOS010000033.1:1611-6765 GCA_964432735.1 uncultured Candidatus Saccharibacteria bacterium | reverse complement strand
ATCGAAGCCGAGGGCGCCTCGGAAAGCGCGCTGGGGAAGCTGGGGAGGTTGCGGTGGGGTTTGAAGGGGGGCGTCAAAGCGACGGATTTGGGCTTCCGCGTGAAGCGCGTCCTGGGGGACTTTGTAAGCTGGTTAATTGTAGGCATGTGGGTGCTTAAACGGCCTAAGACCGGGTGCAAGACTGAATGTTTTCACCATTTTCGGCCCGAGCGGGCCTGAACGATTACTCGATCCTGCGTGATAATTGATTTGTTGCCCCCGAGGGCAGTGAGATCACCTTATCACGGGAATGAGTTTTGGGCAAGAATCAAGAATCCAGGCAAGAAAAATGCCGCGGGACCTATACTGGTATCCCGCGGCAAATCGTTGGAAAGATGAAAAGAATCTGTTGAGGAACTAACTAATAGCCGGGGTCAAGGCAGTCGTATGGAACACGACCGTCTCCAACGCCGCTACGCTCTGTCTGTGCGTTTCGTTCAGCGTATAGCTGATGAACTTCGCCCGCTTCGACACGCATCTTCCAAGGAGAAAGTGCGTCATCGGGAGCTTGGACCACCAACGTCTGAACCGCCTCGTATGCGATCACGGGCTCTTGCTGAGGGATAACTTTCCCGGCAGGAGCGCGCAAGGCAGCGGAAGCGCTGGCTCGAGGTAAACTTGCAAACAGTAAACCCGTAACCAGAGTCATTAGTAGAGGAACTGTTTTCATGCGCCGAGAGAAAAGATACACCCGCCCGAAGCAAATGTAAAGATTCTGAGGGGATAACCCTAAAAACCTAAGCCAGTGAATACATGGAAGATGATCGGCACAATCGGAGAAATGACCTGCCAGAGGAAGAACGCCACAATGAGCACGAAGAATGGTGCGTATGATTCAAGGACGTATCGAACCCGACCGTATTGCGCGGGCAAGATCGAGAAGAGGAGCTTCGAGCCGTCCAACGGAGGCAGCGGCACGAGATTGAATGCTGCGAGCACTATGTTGATGATGACTATGTACGAGACGATGGTCATGAATGGCGTCATCGCGACCGCGCTGGCAGCGGCGAAGCGGAGGACCGTGCCGAAGATGAGGGCGATGAGCAAGTTAGATGCCGGACCAGCCGCGGCGATGAGGAACTCCCCCATCCTCTTGTTCTTCAGGTTATACGGATTGTACGGCACCGGCTTGGCCCAGCCGAAGGTGAATCCCGCGAGAGATGTGATGAGGGGAACGACGATAGAGCCCATCGGATCTATGTGTTTCAAAGGATTCAGGGTAAGCCTGCCGGAAAGGCGTGCCGTCGGATCGCCCAGGAAATCAGCCATATAGCCATGGGATACCTCATGGAGGATGACCGAGAATATGAGGATGACTATAGATAATAGCGTGAGCATGGCCAGAGCAGGCTTGAATTCGCCGTAAACCCATGATAGCATACGAGTCTCACTATTTTTATGGCTAAAGTCTGCGACATAACCAAACGTGGCTCGCTCAACGGCGGAAGGTATTCCAACCGCACGCGTGCTACGCAGTTCAACCCGTGCGGCAAAGTGCGCCGCTATCCCAACCTCCAGAAGAAGCGCGTCTACGTGCCAGAATTGAAGAAGACCTTCGTCCTCACGGTCTCCGCCCGCGGCATCCGCACCATCCAGAAGAATGGCGCCTTCAAGGCCCTGCGCGACGCAGGCATCATCCGATAAAAGAGCTTACGGGCTCTTTTTTAGTTCGACAGACTTCCCGTCCGACACGATTTTCACCATTCCCTCTTCCCGTATATTGAAGCGGCGATCTCCAAGGATGCCAGGAAGAGCATCTGCTTTCTTCGAAGCAGAAGCTTGTTTTTTGGATATGGCCTGCGAATAGACAAGATACTCTGGCTGGGCTGCGGACAGGAGTTGCGGAGCGATGTTTCCAGGGGTAAGGCTCTCTGAGATTTCCAATACGGAAGCTTGCAAGGGCCTGGTCGTGGAAGCGACGAACTTCTGCGTCTTCGGGCTGGCAGTTCCGAGAAGAAGCATGGAAAAGGATCCGTACGATATCCGCAGTATAAGGGACGGCGGGCTCGCTTTGGAATATGCGAATCTTTCGGGAACAGGAAAAAGAGCCTGCAGAGAGACTTCCCCGAAGTCGAGAGCTATTCCTGCAGAAATTCCGCGTGGCTGCAGAGAGCGCTTCCCAAGCGCATTCAGGAGAGCCGCGAAGGCGGGATCGCTCGAGCTCGCAAGGCCGATGCCTTGAAGCGTCACGGACGGGATGAAAGCTTCCTCCACGGAATATCTGTCCACCGCTTCCGCGAGCCCTGTTACATTCCTCGGATCCGCATCTGGCGCGATCACGGCATCCAGCCTGCGGGAATAGAATGGGAGGATAGAGGTGAGCCGCCGGATGATGTCCGCGTTCGCTCCCCCGCCCACCAGGATCCTCTTGTCCTCCGGAGTCCGGATGAAGACGGACGGCAAGCCGGGAGTGTTGAAGGCGTATATCTCGAGAACCGCAGGGCGCACGGATTCATGCCAGGCATATGCGCCGATGCCGGCAAGAGCAGCAGTTCCAGCGGCCGCTATGAGAACGGGTTTCGATGCACCTTTTATCATGGCCAATCGAGTATAATGGATGCAGGTTCAAATCCGCATCAAAAAAGGTTCAAATTTTAATGAAGAAAAATTCAAATAATCATCAAATCCATGCAGCAATTCACCGCACAGACGTTCTCCATTCCGGCGCTTAAGGGCATCTCTGCCAAGACCATCGAGGAGCATCTCAAGCTCTATCAGGGCTACGTGAAGAACGCCAACCTCATCTTCGAGAAGATGGCCGAATACGGCAAGGACGTCGAAGGCAACTCCTATGCCCTTACGGAGCTTGTCCGCCGCTTCAGCTTCGAATACAACGGCATCCGCAACCACGAGGTGTACTTCTCTTCCCTGGAAGGCGGGCCGAAGGAGCTTTCGGCGAAGAGCCCTCTCAAGAAAAAGATCGAGGACACCTGGGGGTCGTTCGACGGCTGGCTCGGCGGCTTCAAGAAGCTCGCAGCCACGACCCGCGGCATCGGCTGGGCCGTCCTCTGGTACGACCCGAAAGCCGGCAGCCTGCAGACTTCTTGGGTAGACGAGCAGCACCTGGGCCAGCTCCAGGGCTGCAACATGATCCTCGGCCTCGACATGTGGGAGCATTCGTACGTCTCGGACTACCAGCCCTCCGGCAAGAAGAATTATATAGAGGACTTCTTCAATAACCTCAACTGGGAGGTCGTAGAGGAGAATCTCAAGAAAGCTTCTGCATAAGATCCGTATCTTCAGAAGACTGTCGCCCGCCCAGAAAGCGGGCGATTTTATTTCTGAAAGCGTAGCAGACGAAGAAGGCCGCGTAGAAGGCGGCCACAAGCCATCCCGAGAAAGGCGGGATCTGCAAAGCGGCGTAGGGAATATCTGCGAAATGCCTAACCGTGAAAAGCTCGTATTGGAGAAGAAGATGCGCGCCCCACCCTGCCGCAAGAGAAAGAGGAGACCACACGAATCCCAGAGCGCCGGCTAGAAACACCAGAAGCATAGTAGCAGGAATAAATGGCAGGACGATGATGTTAACCACCACTCCGATGATGGATATCTGTCCCATCATCCAGAGAATGAATGGCGAGACGAATATCTGGGTGGCGAGACAGGTAGCGATAGTGCCGCGCATGCCGAAGACATCCGGTATCCATGACAATCTCTCTTCGAGCGGGCTTGCGAGCAGCAAGAGCCCTGCGGTCGCAAGGAACGAGAGCTGGAAAGACGGATCATGCAGAAGGATGAGCGGATTCTGGATGAGCATGACGAGCGCAGCGAATATGAGCGCGCGGTGAACGCTGTAGTCGCGGCGGATGAGATCCGCCGCAAGTGCGATGCCCGCCATGAAGCAGGATCGGACCACCGTTGCTCCCCCGCCCACCAGGACGCCAAAGAGAACGACGCCGATGCCTCCGATGGTTATTCCCCATACTCGCGGCAGGCGCGAGAGCATCTTCCGCAGAGCGACGCCGACAATGGTGATATTGAATCCCGACAGCACCACTATATGTATGAGGCCGACTGTGCGGAAATCATCGAGAAGGTCTTTCCCGAGAGCGCTCTTCTCTCCCACCACGAGCCCGGCCGCGAGAGCGGCATGCGGCTCGCCGAGCGCCCGCTCCAGGTTCGCGACAAATCTGCGCTTCAGGCTGAACAGCCCGGATTGAAGCGAGAATCCGGATGTGCTCGAGGCGAGCGTCGCGACAGCGCTTTTTATTTCATAGAACACATCATCCTTAGCCAGAAATCCCTGGTAGTCGAAAGTGCGGCCGTTATCGCTCGAGAAATTCATCGGCTTCGAAAGCTTCCCCGAAAAAGATATGCGATCCCCATACAAGAAGCGCGGATACAGCTTTGTCTTCACGCGGACGGAGATATCCTCCGCGCAGAGTTCTCCTTCTGCATATATCTTTTCTGCATCTACGACGAATACCTGTCCCGAATCTTTTCGTTCGGGATCTTCCGCCACGATGCCGACCCCGGTATCCGCGTGCTTGAGGCAGGCCGATGCATCCGGAGCGGCATAGCCAAAGGACATGGCCACGCGCACTGCCGCGGCAACGCCGAACACGCCCCAGAACACATATGAGCTCCTGGCCATAGACACACGATATCAGAGAGGAGATAAAATCCGTCTCAAAAAAAGTTCAAATCCGTATGAATTTTTTGAGTCGGATTTTATCCGATCTCGTTTCCAAAGGATCCGAACTCCACCATGATGGCTTGTTCGTCTTCCGCGCTCAGGGATTTCTTGTATCGGGCGCCTCTGGCTCCCTTCACCCGCTTCTCGCATTCGGCCCAGGTGCGATGCACTTCGATGACCCCCCCGACTGAGCTCACGTATGAATGCGCTTTGGCAGAGCTGGATTTCTTGGCCTTCGCCTTGAGAGCGTTCTGTGAAACATCGAGGATTTTCGGAAGATCGTATCCGGAGAGAGGTCCATCATAGAGCTTCACGTCACGCTCGTCTGCGAATGCAGTGGCGATGTGATCGCAGCGCTCGTTTCCAAGATGCCTACATGGCCGCCCACATATTTCCTTTGACTGGCGAGCCTTTCAGCACCATCGCGGAACTTTTCCACGGGTGCGCGGTTGAGCACAACCCCCTCAGCGAGTGTATTC
>CAYSOS010000033.1:0-1601 GCA_964432735.1 uncultured Candidatus Saccharibacteria bacterium | reverse complement strand
GTTGATGAGATATGAGGAATCCGTGTATACGATAATATCGGAATCCTTCGAAGCGTGTGCAAGACCCTCAAGGGCCGCGCGCAGTTCCATCCGGTTGTTCGTAGTGTCAGCTTCTCTGCTGCCGAACTCCTTCACCTGCGAAGCACCTTTTTCTTCGACAATGACAGCCGCCCAGCCGCCGGGACCGGGATTGCCGCGGGACGAGCCGTCAGTGAAGATTGTCGTCTTGAATGAATTCATATAGTAAGGATGCGTTGAATTATACGTTATGCCGGAAGAACATCAACGATGCGCAGGCGGATCTCCGGCCTGCCGCGGAACATGGACTTTTCCACGGAGGCGATGAGATCTATGTTCATGCCGGCCTGCGTCCGCTCCGCCCACTCTTCCGTTGCCCCGAAGAAGGATACTGCCGCGATCTTCTGGCCGGGCGCTTTCTCGAGCATGAGCTCGACATGTTCATCGGCTTTGCCGAAGCGGCGGACTGACATGGGCTTCACATTCCTGAAGGCAAAGACCGGCTTCGGGTTGCCGAGGCCGAACGGAGCGAGACGCGATATGTCATTCTGAAAACTGGAGGTGATGGCCCCGAGCGGAAGCTCGGCGTCTATGAATTCCTCCGGCTCGGCGAGATCGAGCGGATCCTTGCGGAGCAGATCCGCGGAATCATTCAGATGCTTTTCGAGGAAATGCACCGAGTCCTTTGCGACGGCGAAGCCGCCGGAGAAGCGGTGCCCGCCGAACTCCGTGAAGACTCCCGCGGGTACGGCGCGCATGAGCCCGACGAGATCCGTACTGCCCTCGGACCGGCAGGAGCCTTTCAAAGCATTCTCTCCATCCCTCCCCCAGAGGAAGACTGGCCTGCGGAATTCCTCCGCGCAGGAGTTCGCTGCAAGCCCGAGAAGCGATGGCCGCCATTCCGGATTGCCGAGGACGATGACGCTCGGGATGCTTCCAGCGTGCCGCTCGCGGACGGTCTTCTTCACTTCCTTCACCAGCGCAGAGACGACGCCTTTGCGCTCATTGTTGATAGCGTCCAGATGGTCCGCGCGCTCCTTGGCCGTAGCTTCATCTTGTGCGGCAAGAAGATGGAAAGCGTCCATGGGAACGCCCATGCGCGAGGCCGCGTTGATGCGCGGCGTCACCATGAAGGTGATGTCGTCTTCCGTGAGATACGGCTGGGAGATCTTGAGCTTGGAGAAGAGCTTGCGCAAGCCGAGGCGCGGCGTCTTGCGGAGGACCGTCATGCCGTAATGGGCGAAGACGCGGTTCTCGCCGGTAAGCGGCACCATGTCGGAGAGCGTGGCGATGCCGACCAGATCGAGCATCCACTTCTCCATCCCCTCTTTGAGGCCGAAGCGATTCTTGGCGAGGATGGCCTGGACGAGCTTGTACGCCACGCCCGTGCCGCAGAGATTCTTGTCCGGGTACTGACAGCCTTCCCGCTTCGGGTCTATGACGGCGACAGCTTCGGGTATCTCGTGCGGCTCGTGATGATCGGTGATGATGACATCCACTCCCTTGGCCTTGGCATAGAGGGCTTCGGCGCCGTTAGCGATGCCGCAATCCACCGTGATAAGGAGCTTCACTCCGGCTTCAGC
>CAYSOS010000032.1:5271-6771 GCA_964432735.1 uncultured Candidatus Saccharibacteria bacterium | reverse complement strand
CTCCGCGCCGCCGGCATCCGCTCCGAGCTCGACGATTCAAACGATAGCTTCGGCAAGAAGATCCGCAACGCCAAGACAGCGCATGTGCCCTATTTCATCATCATGGGCGAAAAAGACATCGCCGCCGGCAAAGTGACCCTCGAATCGCGCGACAAGGGCCAGATCGGGCAGATCTCTATTGAGGAGGTTATTTCGAAATTTGTTGCAGAAATAAAAGAGAGGAAATAAAAAATGCCCGACTGGATTGCTCCGGTCGGGCATAAGGTTTTGCTACTCCCCATCTTCCGGTTCGATCTGGAAGTATGGAGGAGGAGTAGGGATTTCGGTTTCGATTTTCCGCTCTCCATTGAAATGGACGACTTTCCTGAAGAAAGGCCCTGCAATGGATTGCGCCGTAAGGTAGATTGCCGGAGGGGCGCTTCCGGTAAGCACGAGTTCATCGCGCTCTTCGGAAGGCATCTGCTCGACGATATCCTGGATATTCCGGGCGATGATGATCACCGCGAAATCGAGAGGAGTTTTGAGGCGGTAACGATCTTCTTCGATCTTTTCCACCTCGCAACCCGCATATACTGCGCGATTTGATGGAGTGAGATCTAGGATCATTGTTTCTTCCGTCGTTTGGGAGTTCATTGAGAAGAGAAAGGGCTTCCGAAGAAGCCCTTTCGAAACGCCTGCGGTCAGTTGCGGAATTCCGACACGATCGACCGGGAGACATCGACAATTTCGAGGAGGGTGGGAACATGCTTCTCATCCTTCTTCGCTGATTCGATGATCCGGCCGAGGGTTTCGATCGTTCCGTCTGGGAGTACCATGTAGGACATGATGCTTTCTTTCTGACTTCCCCCAAGTTTTTACTGGGTGGGGCGCTTAGGGAAGCTAAGCAGTCTTCCAGCTCGCTGTTGTGTGGGTCGCGAGTACCAATTTTGAAAGAACGGGAAAATCACACTCTTTCGCTTATAAGTATAGCATATTACAGGCTTTTGTCAAGCACGCAAAAAGCCCCATACCTGGGGCCTTTTGGAGACCTATATTTGGAGCCGCACCCGCTTTGGGTTAGATCTTCGTCTTGTTGAAGAGAAGATACATGACCGTAGCGAAGAGGACGAGGATCACGAGGACCGCGACCCATCCCCACGGGATGTTGCCGAGAGCGAAGAGGGAGTTTGCAGAGAGGTCGCTGATCTGCTGGGCCGGCTGGACTGCAGGCTTGGCCGTCTGGACCGGAGCTGCCGTGCCCGCCGAGCGGACCGTGACGGTGTTAGAGCAAGCCCAGGTCGTGCTCCTGCCGTCCGCAGACGTCACGGAGACGATGGCGCTCTTCTGGCCGGAAGACTGGTAGTACTTGATGGCCGTAGCGCCGGTGCCGGTGAGGCCGTCCGAGCCGGACCACGAGTAGTTATACGGGGCTGCGCCGCCAGTGACTTCTACATTCCACGTCACAGGCTGGTTGATGCCTGCAGACGAAGGATCGGAGTAGCATCCTACCTGGAGGCCGCC
>CAYSOS010000032.1:0-5261 GCA_964432735.1 uncultured Candidatus Saccharibacteria bacterium | reverse complement strand
GAGACGTAGGTCGGGCCCTGGATGACAGGCTGGACCACAGGCTGGATGTACTGGGGCTGCTGATAGAAGTAGCCGTTGTCGTAGACGTTCACGGAACCGGAACATGTCACGTTGATGCTCTGGCCGCCCGAATAGACGGTGACAGAAGCGGTCTTGTAGCCCGGAGCGTAGTACGACGTGTAAGCCGTAGAGCCGCTGCCATAGAGGCCGTCGGTGCCGGACCACGTGTAGCTATAGGAGCCTGCGCCGCCGGAAGCATACGCCGTCCACTGGACAGACGTGCCTGCCGGAACAGACGAGTTAGCCGCGTAGCAGGTAGCCGTCAAAGACGGGTACACATACTGAGGCTGCTGGTACACAGGCTGCTGATAGACGGGCTGAGGCTGAGGCGCCGGGTAGACCGGCGTCGTAGCGCGCGTGCCGCAGTAGTAATATCCGTTCGGATACACGTACGGGTGCGCACAGCCATAGCCGTTATCGTAGCCATATCCATAGTCGGCATGAGCCTGGGCCGGGAAAGCAGCCACAACAAAGCTCAAAACCAGCACCATGAGGGCCGATCCGATCATTCCATACTGTTTGATTGCTGAATTCATATATTTTGGTGTGCCTGTTTTCCTTCCAGGCCCTTTGGAGTCATATAATGGCTCAACTGGGGGCCTGAAATCAACTGGGCGTTTAGTAATAGCGAACGTCCAGAACTATATACTAAAATAAGAGAAAAGTCAAGGGGGCCTATTGTGCCGAGGACCAGGATCGAACTGGTGACCCTTCCCTCTTCAGGGGAATGCTCTACCAACTGAGCTACCTCGGCAAGAATCCGGACAAGGAGCCGTACAGACCGAGAAGCTGCGTCAGGTACGGCTGGACGAAGTAGTATGCTCCTACGCTGAATCCGATGATGACGAGCCAATATATGGCGCGGAAGATAAGGGAGAGCCGGGTAGACCGGCGGATGCTCCGGAGCATGCTGTTGTTCTCTTCTGCGAGCTTATAGGTGCGCTCGAGCAGGGATTTCTCTTCTGGCGTCATCGGAGATGAGTCTATCAGAAAAGGCGGCTGGCCGCAAAAGGCCGCACAAAGATAGGGCTCGCGCTGATTGGGAGGCTTTTTCAATTCAACTTCACTTGGCCTTCACTTCACCTTCATTTCGTCGAAAAAATTCATGTACACACAATAGGAATTCTGATGAAATAAATGGCTTGCTGCAAGGCTGGATTTCCAAATAAGACCACATAACCAGAACACAACCTGTCAATAAAATTTCCCGGAGACAAGAGGAGAACCTTCTCAAAAAGATTTCCGGCAAGAAGCCGGGCTGGCGAAATAACGCCTCCTCCATTACACTAGCATCACGCGAGCACTATGCGCGCTCTTGGCATATTCTCGCCTCGCTCGCCCCTGTAGTTCAATGGATAGAACTGCTCACTCCTAACGAGCCGATCCAGGTTCGATTCCTGGTGGGGGCACCAGACTGGATAGACAAAAAGCCGCCGACGGGCAGTCGGCGGCGAGAGAAGGCTCACGATGACGGCCTCTCGGTGAAGAGCGTGGTCAGGCGAAGGAAATTGCCCTGGCTCGATTGGGGGTATCTCATGAGGATATGGACTGTAAGCACAGCGCGGTCCTCGAGGAATACCCTCATCTCAAAGCAATTGGGCAATTGGGAGATGTCGCTGCTTATCGCGTATCTCCTTCGTTTGAAGTACGCGCGGACGGCCTCGCTGATCTCTTTCTTCTTCGGGCCGGCCCTGTTGCTCCTGAGCCCGATGAAGGCATCCCTGTCCTCGTTCGAGGGATGCATGACCTCGCGCGAACCCCTGAATTCCTTCGCGAGGAAAGAGCCCAGGCTTCCGGATCTTAAGAGCTCCACGAGATCTTCTCTGGAACCCGTCGCTGTAGCAGACATAGATATTCCTTTCGTTGCTGTGGGTTTAGAATGTGCTGAAAGTAGATCGCCGCATATAAAATAGCTCCGGCAGTTTGATTTGTCAACAAAGCCATTTCCTGGTACAGTAGGAGCTCATCGCCATGCCTACTCCCGCCCAGAAAAATCCGCCGAATAGCCAGAGAAGCCTCACGCGCCGCTCCCCCGTCGTCGTGGTCATGGGCCATATCGACCATGGCAAATCCACCCTGCTCGACTATATCCGCAAGGCCAATATCGTCGCAGGCGAAGCCGGCGGCATCACCCAGCACGTGGGCGCATATGAAGCCGAGTACGCCGGCGCGGACGGCGAGAAGCGCACCATCACCTTCCTCGACACGCCTGGCCACGAGGCCTTTTCCGGCATCCGCGAGCGTGGAGCTCTCGCCGCGGACATCGCCATCCTGGTCGTCTCGGCCGAAGACGGCGTGAAGCCGCAGACGCTCGAGGCCCTGAAGGAGATCCGCGCGGCCAAGGTGCCCTTCATCGTGGCCATCAACAAGATAGACAAGCCCAATGCCGACATCGACCGCACCAAGACCAACCTGGCCGAGCACGAAGTATATGTCGAAGGCTGGGGCGGCGATATCTCCTGCGTGCCCATCTCTGCCCTGAAAGGCGACGGCGGGCCCGAGCTCCTGGAGATCATCAACCTCACGGCTGAGCTGGCCGACCTCAAGGCGGACCTCTCGATTCCCGCCTCAGGCGTCGTCATCGAATCCAGGCTCGACACCAGGAAAGGCGTCTCGGCTACCCTCCTCATCAAGGACGGCTCGCTCGAGATCGGCTCGTTCGCGGTGGCGGGCGGATCATTCGCGCCCGTGCGCTACATCGAGGATTTCAAGGGCGACAAGATCGAGCGCGCTGCTGCTTCCCAGCCCGTGGTCATCTTCGGCTGGAACGAGATGCCCGCAAGCGGCATGCCATTCACGGTCGTCTCCTCCAAGAAAGAAGCGGAGAAGCTGGCTGCCGAATACGCAGCTGCGCACCGCACGACGAAACCGGCCGTCCAGATGGCCCAGTCTGCCCCGAAAATTCCAGGCGCCAAAAACGAGCCCCCGCAGACTGTCCTCATACCCCTCATCATCAAAGCGGACGTCATCGGCTCTCTCGAAGGCGTGAAGCACGAGCTCGCCAAGATCTCCCACGACCGCGTCAAGCTGAAGATCGTCTCGGAAGGCATCGGCGAGATCAGCGAGAACGACGTGAAGACCGCTGTCGGCGACCCGTCAATCATCATCCTCGGCTTCAACGAAGCGCCGGACAAGAAAGCCGCCGCCATCCTCGAGCGCTCGGCCGTGCCGCTGCAGGTCAAGTCATTCGCCATCATCTATGAGCTCGCCCAGTTCGTGAAGGACACCCTCATGGCTAAAGTGCCCAAGGAATACATGGAGGAAGTCACCGGCCGCGCCAAGGTCATCGCGCTCTTCTCTAAAGAGAAGGATCGCCAGGTCATCGGCGGCAAGGTCCAGGAAGGAGTGCTCGAAACCGGGTCAGACGTGCGCATCATGCGGCGCGAGGCGGAGATCGGCCGCGGCACTATCCGCGAGCTCCAGCAGGCCAAGAAGCGCGTCTCGGAAGTCCGCGAAGGCTTCGAGTTCGGCACCATGATCGAGTCCAAGACCGAGCTCGCAGAGGGAGACAAGGTGGAGGCCGTGAGGATGATAGAGAAGAAATAATAGAGATATGGCCCAGAAAGACGAAAAACTCCAGGAACTCATCCGCGAGCTCGCCGCAGAGTTCTTCTCGCGCGAATCCAACAGGCAGTCCCTCATAACGGTGACCGGCGTGGAGATACATGCCCGCGGCGCCGTAGCCAAGATCCTCCTCTCCGTCATGCCAGAGTCCGAAGAAGAAAAGGCTCTCGGCTTCGCTCACCGCCAGCTGACCGACTTCAAGCGCCACGTCATGGAGAAGTCCCGCATCCAGCACATCCCCTTCTTCGAGGTCGCTCTCGACAAGGGCGAGAAGAACCGCCAGCGATTAGACGAGATAACGAAAAACAGGTAGGATTTAGCGGAACCGCTCTGGTTCCAGTTCAAGGCCACGTAGAAAAGTGGTAATTCAGAGCTCTGCAAAAGCTCCATCGCGGGTTCGATTCCCGCCGTGGCCTCACTTAGTCAACCTTCAGGAGCAGCCCCCTCTCCTTCACTTTTTTGAACATGGAATAGAAGAACCAGATGATGAGCCCGAGGTAGAGAGCGTCGAGGCCGAATGAGATGAGAAGATCGCGGAGGGGCATGGTGCCCGTGGCGATGACCGAGCGCATGCCCTCGAAGACATAGGTGGGCGGCAGAGCCCGAGCCAGCCACTGGAGAGCCGTGGGCAAGGCCGAGACCGGATAGAAGACCGCCGAGAAGGGCTGCATCAGGAATATCATGCCGAAGGCCAGGACCTGGGCGTTCGAGCCGAAGCGCAGGATGACGCCGATGACGAGGATGCCGAGGACCCAGCCGAATATGAGGAGCGACAGCACGAACGGCACCGTATAGAGCCCGAACTGGAATATATTGAAATGATAGAGGAATAGGGCGACCACGCCGAGGACCGCGCCCTGGATGACGATGCGGACGGCGCCGAGTCCGAGCGTGGAAGCGATGAACTCGGCGATCTTGACAGGCGTGACGAAGAGGTTGATGAGGTTCTTCTCCCAGAGGTCCTCGAGGAAAGTGATGGTCACCGCCTGCTGGGAGCGGTCGAAGAATTCCCAGAAGATGACGGCGCCGAGAAGGACCGAGACGATGTTCACGCTGTTGAGGTTGAGCTTCTCGAGATAGACGGACAGGAAGCCCCAGACCAGGAGCTGGAGGATGGGCCAGAAGAAGATGTCCATGAGGCGAGGGAACGACCTCGGATAGAGGTACAGCTGGCGGATGACCATGGCTTTGATGCGGTGGAATCTCATGAGCTTATGCGTGCGCGGCTGAAGGAGCCCCCTCGTGCTCGCGGGCGATGTCCAGGAAGACTTCGTTGAGGTCCTTCCTGCCGTACTTGGCGATGAGCGAGGCCGGCGTGCCGTCGTCGCGGATCCTGCCCTTCTGGATGAAGATGACGCGGTCGCACATCTCCTCTACCTCCTCCATGTTGTGGGTGGTGTAGAGCATGGTGATACCCTTCTCCTTCTGGATGCGCTTCAGGAGCTTGCGCGTGCGATCGGCGATATCGGGATCGAGCGAGGCTGTGGCTTCGTCGAGGAGGAGGATCTTCGGGTCATTGATGAGGGCCTTGGTCAGATTGAGGCGGGTGAGCTGCCCGGTCGACAGCGAAGCGGTCTTGCGCTTGAGGAGGTCGCGTATATCGAAGAAATCCGCCAGCTCGTCGACCTTCTTCTTGA
>CAYSOS010000031.1:0-6785 GCA_964432735.1 uncultured Candidatus Saccharibacteria bacterium | reverse complement strand
CGCGGCCTCAAGGAGAAATACGAGCTCTTCCACGGCGTCCATATCACGGACGATGCCATCGTCTCTGCCGTGAACCTGGCTAGCCGCTACATTACCGACAGGTTCCTGCCTGACAAGGTGGTCGATCTCATAGACGAGGCCGCTTCGAGCTTGCGCATCTCGCTCGAGAACATGCCGCCACAGCTCGAAGAAACGCGCCGCAAGATAATGCGCCTCGAGATCGAGCGCGAAGCCCTGAAGAAGGAGACGGACAAGAACGCCAAGGCCCGCATGGCCAAGATCGAGGAGGAGATCGCAAATCTCCGCGAATCCACCTCCGAGCTCGAGCTCAAGTGGAAGAACGAGAAGGAGACCATCACCGACATCAAGGGCATCAAGAAGGAGCTCGAATCGCTCCGCCTCGAGGCCGATATGGCCGAGGCCCGCACCGACCTCGCTAAGGCTGCCGAACTCCGTTATGGCCGCATTCCGGCCCTTGAGAAGGACCTCGAGTCGAGGAGCAAGCGCCTGAAGAAGCTCCAGTCGTCCCGCAGGATCCTCAAAGAGGAGATCACCGCCGAAGATATCGGCGCTGTGGTTTCGCGCTGGACCGGCATCCCGGTCTCCCGCATGCTCGAATCCGAGGCCTCTAAGCTCATCCGCATGGAAGGCGACCTCAAGCGCCGCATCGTCGGCCAGGACGAGGCCGTGACCAAGATCGCCGACACCATCCGCCGCTCCAGGGCAGGCATCGCGGACCCGAACAGGCCCATCGGCTCATTCATATTCCTCGGCCCCACCGGCGTGGGCAAGACCGAGCTCACCAAGGCTCTGGCCGAATTCATGTTCAACGACGAGAAGGCCCTCATCCGCGTGGACATGTCCGAATTCATGGAGAAGCACTCGGTTTCCAAGCTCATCGGCGCGCCTCCGGGCTATGTCGGCCACGAAGAGTCCGGCGGCCTGACCGAGACCATCCGCCACCGCCCGTATTCCGTGATCCTTTTCGACGAGATCGAGAAGGCCCACCCGGAGGTCTTCAACATACTCCTCCAGGTGCTCGACAACGGCCGCCTCACGGACTCCAAGGGCCGCATCGTCAACTTCAGGAACTCGGTCATCATCATGACGTCCAACATCGGCTCCGACCATATCGAGAAGATGGAGCAGATCGGCTTCGCCAGGAGCGCCGAGGGCCGCGACAAGGACAACTATACCAACGCCAAGGACAAGGTCATGAAGTCGCTCAAGGACTACTTCCGCCCGGAATTCCTGAACCGCGTGGACGATATCATCCTCTTCGACATCCTCACGCCGGAAGCCATCAAGGAGATCGTGAAGATCCAGGTCACGGACGTGGTGAAGCGCCTTACGGAGAAGAACATCGACCTGCAGATCATGCCGGCCGTGTACGAATACCTTGCCAAGGACGGGTATAACCCGCAGTATGGCGCTCGCCCCCTGAAGCGCCTCATTCAGAACAAGATTCTCACGCCAGTGGCCAATCTCCTCATCGGCCAGTCGGTCGCCAAGGGCGGCGCGATCGTCGTCGATATGAAGTCCACGAGCAAGGATGCCGCGCCTGAATTCACCTTCGACGTCAAGAAGCGCCACAAGGGAGAGTCGCCCATCATCATGCGCGACGCGCTGGTGCAGAAGTAATAAGTAATAATAACGAGAGCAGGAGGCAAGAAGGGCGATTCAAGGCATTCCAAATCCCAAAGCAAGGATGGAGGCACATCGAGAACGCCAGGATCTTTCATTCACAAGACCAGAAAAGTCTGGTATATTTTTCCGGCCCATCAGAAGCCTCGTTTGGAAAATCGCACCACACTATCAGAACACAACATGTCAATGAAAAATCCTGATAGGAAGAGATGAGCTTCCTGCCGCCAAGCCGGAAGCTCGCGCCGGCGCCTGCGCCGGCGCGATTGCGAAATCGCCAAAATCATATTAGAATCAGTCAGTTCGCGAAGCGCGTCGATGGCGGAGCGGTCAATCGCATCTGGCTGTAAACCAGACGGCCTATGGCCTACGGGGGTTCGAATCCCTCTCGACGCACAGTTTAGCTAGCCAACGATCACCCTCTTCAGCTGCCCTGGAATGTGCACAGCTTCTGTATAGGTGATGGTCCCGATAAGCTTCGATATGGACGCGATCGAATTCGCGTCTGCGGCGTTTCTGCTTATGACGACCGCTTCCGTGCCGATATGGACGCCCTCGACAGCCGACACATCCACGACCGTTATATTCATGCTCACGCGCCCGAGGATAGGGCAGGAAGCGCGGTCCTTGCCGATCTGGATCATTCCCTTGTTAGAGAGCCTGCGGTCCAAGCCCTCATAGTATCCGACGGGAATGGTGGCGATGGCCATCTCTCTATCTGCCGTGAACGTCTCTCCGTATCCCACGGATTCGCCGGCCTGTATCTTTTTCACTCCGGTGACGATGGTCTTCATCTCGAGGACGGGCTCGAGGCGGAGCTTTTCATTCAGAGCGGCGTTTTCCGATAGGCCGTAGAGCCCGATGCCGAGGCGCATGACGTTGTTGCGGAGCTGGTCCGAGAACCTCGATCCATCCGTGTTGGCCGCATGGATGTATTTAAGGCTGGGGAAGGAAAGATGGAACCGCTTCACGATCTCGTCCCACGCGGCGATCTGTCGCTTGGTGAAAGAAGCGTCAGCGTTGTCCGCGTCTGCGAAATGGGTGCAGATCCCCTCGAGGGATATGTGCGGATTCTGCTGGAGCATAGCGAGAGCCGCGGGAACTTCTCCGGGAAGGATGCCCTGCCTGTGCATTCCCGTATCGAATTTAAGGTGAACGTTCACATGCGCCCTGGTCCTGCTTATGTCATGCAGGGCATCCAGGCTGGTGATAGCGAACGATACGTTCGTGAGATGGGATCCTATGATGGTCTCCGGCCGCGTGTATCCTATGACGAGAAGCGGCGTCTTGAAGTGCCTGGCTCGCAGGGCTACGGCCTCGAAATACGAGTCCACCACGAAAAAAGGAGACTTCGTCGAGTGCTCCAGGATCTCCGCGACTTCGAACAAGCCGTGGCCATACGCGTTGCTCTTGAGGACCGGCGCTACTCCCACGCCCGGGTTGGCCTTCCTGAATTCATTCAGGTTGGCAAGGAGACGGCTCTTGGATATAGAGACAGAAATGAGGGGCTCATAGGGATAGCGCCTGCGGCCCAGCCAGTGGAGGAATCTCTTCATCTGGCCATTGTACGTCTGCTTGCCCTTTTCTTCAAGATGCGTTATAGTATCGCGACACATTTATCACACCCATGTCCCAGGATCACCTCATACAAATCAAGAACAAGGAAACCGGCGAGACCTATTGGACCCGCAAGAACAGGAAGAAAGTCGAGCGCAAGATCGAGCTCAAGAAGTACTCGGCTAAGCTCAAGAAGCACGTCGTATTCAAGGAGGCTAAGAAATAAGGTTCTCGATCAAAATTCGGCAGAAATGCCGAATTTTGCTATACTCACGTTCGTCCGATGGGCGATTAGTTAAGTGGCATAACTGCGGTCTCCAAAACCGCTGTCCGAGGTTCGATTCCTCGATCGCCCGCAACATCGGTGCGGATGCGCATAGGATAAGCAATAAAAAACTGCACAAGGATCTGTCTTGTGCAGTGCAGGGTCATTTGTTACAGAGATCAGCGAAATCGGCCATCATCGCCGAGATCGTGGGTCCATACCCAGCCCCGGGTCCTGACAGGGTATATCTATATCTCGAGCCAGGATTGCCCTCGATGATCTGGATCGTATTGCCTATACCTGTCGGCAGCCAAGAAGCTGAATCCGTCTCCCGATCTACTCGTCGGAATCCGCCGATGATATTCCAGCCGTCATGGCTTTTGAAGAAACAGTGCTTAAGGGATTCCTCGGGATGTCTGAATGGTTCGCTCGAGATAGAAATGAACACGCGATGCCCCGTTTCATCTTCGACGAGCTTTTGCAGATCCATTCCATCAAGCTCTACGAACAGCTCAGGAAGCGGTTTGAGGCATGAGCCCCATGAGTCCTTGGCCAGGATGGTGTTGAAGAAGATGCACGTTTTCAGCGCCACGTCGCGCAATTCGCTGTTGACGAGGCTCAAAGGATCATGTGCTCCGGGTTCCGTATATCCACGTTCGTCTGCCTCCATGCATGCCTCAAATAAGCTTCGGCCGTCTCCTGACATCTCATCGAAGATGAAATTCAGGCTGCCGTTGAGCACCATCTTGAATTCGATCGGGCCATCGCTGTTGCTGTAGCGATCCGCTGCATATCTGAGCATCCTCGTCCCTCCGCCGACGGTCGCGTTGAATCCTATCTTCTTCAGATACGGCTTCAAGACGTCACAGTGATACGCCAGCGCGCCTTTCTCGCATGTGATGAGGGGAATGCCAGCTTGCATGCACGCAAGGATGTATGAGAGCGCCGCTTCACCAGTATCGCGCGTGGAAATGGTCAGAAAGACAGCTTCCACTGCTTCAGCATCCAATGCTCTTAGGAATGCCGCCGCAGTCCTTGTCATCCGTGGCAAGAAGCTCACAGCGTGGCCCTCTGATCCGAGCCTGATCTTGAGATGCGTGCCGATCCTGCCGGCGCCAATGATTCCAATTTTCATTTGTAATGATCTCCTGTGGGTTGAAGTTTTTCTGGTCCGAATACTACTGATTTGCAAGAATAAGTCCAGCAATAAAAAAGAGCGGAATTGCTTCCGCTCTTGGTTCTTGTCCCCGCGTCAGGACTTCTCGTAATGCCCGGGATCCTCTCCTTCGTGCCAGGCACGCCGGTTCCGGATCTCTTCCTCATCCATGCCGCCGGCTGCGGCGAGCTGTGCCCAGGCTGCATAGCATTCCCAGGCCGGCAGGTCTTCGCGGAGGACCTCAGCTCGCTCATAGCCCATCCGGGCCATCATGCTGATGAGCAGCTCGTGCAGGTAGTCCAGCTGCTCTGCCTTGTGGATGGGGCGCTTGGTCTCCTTGAAGAACGCCTGGGCGCATTTCAGGGTGACGCGGAGGAGCTCTTCTGCGGCGATGAGCTGGGACTTGGTCGGAAGCTTCGGTTCCGCCTCCACCTCCTCGTACCCGAAGATATTCTGGCAGGCCGCTTCCATGAGGTCTTCGAACTGATCGATGACGGCTCGCTCCTTCTTCGAGAGGGAGATGGGGCAGATGCCGTATACTCGGAGATGCCGCAGGCAGATCCTGTTCAGGTTCTGGAGATCGAGGCGAGATAGGGTGACGGGCGTTGCGACCCGTGTTGCGACTGCCGCCGTGACTTGCTCTAGCGTTGAAGTAAGCATTTTCTAATATGTGTTTGAGTTGATGATCAAGGCCAGAAATCATATTACTATACTAATATAAGTCTGTCAATACATGCATGGGGAACAAAAAAGAGCAGGACTTTCATCCTGCTCTTGAATAGAGAAATGAGGATCACTCCTCGTAGTGCTCGGGCTGCGAATTCTTCTCCGTCGATCGCATCAGCCTGATGGCCTCATCGGTGAAGCCATCCGCGATAGCGACTTGTTCCCATTCCCGATAGCACCACCAGCGCGCTTTGGAATGGGAGTAATAGCTCCGGGGGATCAGATATCCCAGCCGGCGGAGCATCTCGATGACGAGGGCACGCACCATTCCCATGGATTCGTAATCTGATATCTGATACGGGATGCGCTTGCTCAAGATGAGCGCGCATTCGAGGATCATCTTGTCGAATTGTCTGCGGTCCAGGTGGAAGGATACGTCGTTCGTCTTCGATCTTTGTTCGACCGGGCAGCCCATGCTTGTGCAGAACTTTTCGAAGGCGTCTTCGAAGCGTTCCACGGAGCATTCTGACTGCATCGGTCCGATCTTGAATATCCCATGCTTCTGGAAGGTTTCCCAGAAGAGGAGGATCATTTCGGATAGGGTATCCCGAAGGATGATCTTCGATGTGATGACTGGCGAGGCGGTGGTTATTTTTTCCATGTGCGAATAAGGGTTGTATCTGATAAGCACAATAACATCTTTATATTGATAAGTCAATATTCAGGCGCCGTGGCTGACTTATCCCCACCGCCCTCTTGCGTGGTGAACGATAGTTCACCTATACTGTATGCATCAGGGCGAGAGCGCAGAAGCCCCAGAATGAGCCACCCAATTAACATCAAATAACTTACAAAACCATGAGCAAGCACCAGATCGTAAAGTCCCTTCGTTCCGAGATAAAGAAGATCAACTACGTCATCGACCAGAAGATCATCCAGGGCGTGCCGTACGGCCGCGAGTCCCGCAGGCACAAGTTCCTCATCTCCCAGATGAACCGCCTCAACCCGCCGAGCCGCAACTGGCTGGCCCGCTCAATGAGCTTTGCGGCCATGTTCATGTTCTAATATGGGCATGGAATCCTACAAGGACAAGATCTTCGATTTCTACCAGGCCCGGAAGCGCATGCCGAGCTACGCGGAGATCATGAAGCTGGTCGGCTTCAAGTCCAAGAACGCCGTCTACAAGCTCATCCAGAAGCTCATGGATGAGGGGTCCATCTCCAAGGATTCGACGGGACGGCTCATTCCGA
Source organism: uncultured Candidatus Saccharibacteria bacterium (assembly GCA_964432735.1). Taxonomy (GTDB): domain Bacteria; phylum Patescibacteriota; class Minisyncoccia; order Phycocordibacterales; family PALSA-1337; genus C7867-002. The sequence goes on along the minus strand of CAYSOS010000031.1, from coordinate 247 downwards.
CCCGGACCCTGGGCGAGATCCCGCTCGTCGGCTTGGTGGAAGCCGGCTTCCCGACGGCCGCCGAAGAAGTGTCGCTCTCCAGCGTCAGCCTGGACGAATTCCTCATCGAGAAGAAGGAGAAGACCTACCTACTCGAAGTGAAGGGGGAGTCCATGATTGACGCCGGCATCCAGGAGGGCGACTACGTCCTGGCCGAGCGCGGAAAGATCGCCAAGGCCGGCGACACCGCCAACGCCCAGGTGGCCGG
>CAYSOS010000030.1:0-6907 GCA_964432735.1 uncultured Candidatus Saccharibacteria bacterium | reverse complement strand
CCAGGAACGAGAAAGGCGGGTATTCGAATTGCTTTCGTTCCGAGAGGACGGCGTGATAATAGTCTGAAAGATTGCCCTTGAGGCCGTATTCGAAGACTTTTTCTTCGGCGCGGCGCGTCTGGACGAGGAGCGTCCTCGCGGCGATGTTGCGCAGGCGGATGAGAAGATACATGACTCGCTCCTGGACGCGGAAGTCCGGCAGGGCGAAGAGGGAGTCGAGCGATGCCACCGCCGCGTGCTCTATATTCTCCGAGATATACGGCAGGACCATCTCCGTGCCGAGAAGGACACTGCCCGGCTTTGCCCTGAAGGCGGCCAGCGCCTCCGCGACGGCGCCTTCGGTCTTGGTGCTGTCGGCGTCTATCTTGAATATGCTCATGCCGGGGAACTTCTCCGCGATCTCCTCCTGCACCCTGTCTATGCCGATGCCGAGAGGGGTGAGCCTCCATCCGCCGCAGTTCCCGCATTGCTCGTCCGCGGAGCGCCGCTCCCCGCACTTGTGGCAGAGGAAGAAGTTGGCGCTGCCTTCCTTGGGATGCAGGACAACTGGCGCGGAACAGTTCGTGCAGGCGACGATGGTCTCGCAATCCGCGCAGATGGTGATGGGGGAATGGCCGCGCCGGGCGCAGAGGATGAAAAGGCGGGTGCTGTCCTCCTGATTGAAGCGGACGAGCTCTTCCAGTTCCGGAGAAAGGACGCGGAATGTCGACTTTGACGTGGCCTTCTCTGGGGGAGTTTCCGGCTTGGGTTCTGAAACTTCGTCCGCAACCTGTGCTTCCGGCACGGCATCCTTTTTCATATTCACGAGCACATCCTGCGCGTTCGAGATGGAGCGCCACTTGAGGGGCGAGCCTTCGGAGATCTCGCGCTCGTCCAGGCGGTGAAGCGTCTCTACCCGAAGCAGGCTGTCTGCGAGGTATACGGTGCGGCCGCTCGCGCGAGAGATGGATTCGAGAGCATGGCGGAAGTCTAGGTACGGCGCCCGCTGGCCAATCCAGCCGCGGGCGTTCTCCCGCTCGATGACCACCGCCCCGATGTCTCCGCGCGGCAGGACAGAAAAAGACCCCGTCGCCACAACCACTACCGGATGGTCTGTGCTCGCGATGGCTTCCCAGACCGACATGAGCTTCTTCGGCGTGAGGCCGCTGTGTAGGACGAAGATATATCCCTCGATGCCTTTTTCGAGCGAGGCGAAGAGCTGTTTGGCGTCCTCCATGGTGGGGGCGTAGAAGGCCACGGAGCGCTTGCGGGCGAATTCCTGGCGGATGACGCTCCTCCAGGTGGAGAGGCGGTCCGTGTCGTCTCCCTGGACGGCATATGTTTCGTTGGGAATGGGCGACGCTCCGGCGATGAAGCTCGCCTGCACCGGAAGCGGCGGCGAGATCTTGCTCGCATTCTCCAGGATGGCGTCCGCTACGAGGGCGTGAATGACGGAGCCCACAGTCGTCGCATAATATTCCGCCAAGACTTTGCATGAGTTCATGAATGCAGGCGGGAAGAAGGCTGTGGCCTTCACCCGGGCCAGCTTGCGGATCTGGTACGGCGCGCTGCGGATCTCCGCCTTGATGTCTTCCGCCGGGCGGGTCTCTGCGACAATGGCGTGAATGGACTTGGAGCGGAGCGGCACGGACACCACGGCGCCCACTGGCACTTCGGAGGCCGTGAAGTACGAGAGCGTCCCGGCCACCTTGGAGCGCGTGAGCGGAATGACCGTGATGATGTTCATGGCCTAGTTATAGCAACAAGCCGTGACTAAAGCGAGAGGGCATTTTTGTTTATTTTTATGCTAGAATCTCCCCACGTATGGCCGACGCCAAAAAGGAAGCATTCGTCATAGAGGGCCTCGCCGGAGAGAAAAAGCTCTCCGGCACTGTCCGCATTCATGGTGCCAAGAATGCTGCTCTCAAGGCCATGGCCGCGGCGCTTCTCTTCGATGGCACAGCCGAGCTCCAGAATGTTCCCAGGAATAGCGACGTGGAGACGCTCTCTGAGATCCTCCGCAAGCTCGGGGCCAAAGTAGAGTGGAAGGGGGACTCTCTATATATAGACAGCTCCAAGATCATTTCGACGGACATAGACCCGGAGCTCGCGGGCAACATGCGCGCGTCTGTCGTCCTCACCGGCCCGCTCCTGTCCCGCTTTGGCAAGCTCACGTTTCCTGCACCGGGCGGCTGCGTCATCGGCGCTCGCCCTATAGACCTCTTCCTGGCCGGATACGAAAAGATGGGCGCCAAGGCTATCCTCGACGAAGAAGCCTGTCTCCACCGCATCGCGGCAGAGGGCATGCTCCGGGGAGCAGACATATTCTTCAACAAGGTGTCCGTCGGCGGCACCGAAACCCTCATGATGGCCGCCGTCCTCGCTTCCGGCACGACGATCCTGAAAAACTGCGCCATGGAGCCGGAGATAGGGAACGTGGCCGAATGGCTGGTATCCTGCGGAGCGAAGATTTCCGGCATCGGCACGCCTACGCTCACCATCGAAGGCACCGGAGGCAAGCTCCTCAAGCCCAAGCACGCCTATGTGACCATTCCAGACCGCATCGAAACAGGAAGCTTCCTCATTCTCGGAGCGCTTTGCGCAAAAGATCTCACTATAGAAAACTGCAGGCCGGACCACCTGGAAGCCCTTATCACGGTTCTCAAGGATTCCGGCGTTCCCGTCACGCACAAGGGCTCTACTATCTGGATAACAGGGAATACGCTGCCGAACTCTTCATTCAAGGCTATCGCGGATCTGCGCACGCACGAATTCCCCGGCCTCGCCACGGACGTTCAGCCGGTCATCGTGGCTTATCTCACGCAGGTCACCGGAGACAGCAAGATCTTCGAGACCATATATGAGGGCCGTTTCAAATATGTCGATGAGCTGAAGAAGCTCGGCGCGGATATCACCGTCATGAATCCCCGGGAGATTAGCATCAAAGGCTCGACGCCCCTGCATCGCATGCCTGGAGACGGCGACCTCATCGCCCACGACATCCGCGCAGGATTCGCCATCGTCATGGCCGCGCTCTGCGGTTCCGGAACGTTCAAGGTATCCAACATCCACCTCATCGACCGCGGCTATGAGAAGCTCGAGCGCGAGCTCTCGGCCCTCGGTGCACAAATACAACGCGTTGTGATATAGTCGCTCTACTCGAGAGAGCGATTCATGAGCATTTTCTCCCCAAAACTCGGCATCGATCTGGGCACGGCGAATACCCTTGTCTTCGTGCCCGGGAAGGGGATAGTCCTGAATGAACCCTCTGTCGTCGCTGTCTCTGAAGTAGACAAGAAAGTTTTGTCGGTGGGGAACGACGCCAAGGAGATGGTGGGCCGTACGCCGGATTCCATCATCGCCTACCGCCCTATGCGCGACGGCGTCATCGCCGACTACCGCATCACCGAGGCCATGCTCCGGTACTTTTTGGACAAGGCTCTCGGCCGCTTCTCGCTCATGAAGCCCGACGTCATGATCTCCGTGCCCGCTTCCGTGACCTCCACCGAGCGCCGCGCCGTCATCGAGGCAGCCATCCGCGCCGGCGCCCGCAACGCGTATGTCGTGAAGGAGCCCATCCTCGCCGCTATCGGCGCAGGCATTCCAATCCAGGAGGCCCGTGGCCACATGATCGTGGACATCGGCGGAGGCACCACTGACGTGGCCGTCATCTCGCTCGGCGGCATCGTCTCATGCATCTCGGTGAAGTGCGCCGGCAACAAGATGGACGCCGCCATCGCCGACTATATAAAGAAGGTGTTCAATCTCGCTATCGGAGACCACATGGCGGAGGTCATCAAGATCACCATCGGCTCGGCCATCCCGCTCGAGCAGGAGCTTTCTATGAACGTGAAGGGCCGCGACTTCATCTCCGGCCTGCCGCGATCGACCGAGATAAAGACCAACGAGATCGTGAAGGCCCTGGCCGCTCCGCTCCGCGACATGATCAAGGCCATCAAGGATGTCCTCCAGGAGACGCCGCCGGAACTGGCTGCCGATATCATCGACCAGGGCATTACCATGACCGGCGGCTCCTCGCTTCTGCGGAATTTCCCGGAGCTCGTCTTTCGCAGGACCGGCGTGAAGGCCCAATTGGCCGAAGAGCCCCTGCTTTGCGTCGTGAAGGGAACAGGCACCGCCCTTGATCATCTGGATACGTATAAAAAGACCATCATTTCCAAGAGATAAGGGGCCATGTCTTGTATCGTGGCTCTGTAGAGCCACCATTTTCCACCTTTTTCCATATAATCAGGCCATACCTGCAGATACTTGACAAGTTTAGGGGAGTCTGCTATACTTATGAACGAACAAGTACGATAAAGCACAAAAGCTCCTGCACCACTCGCGGCTTCCACAAAGATGCCACAAGCCTGCTAGAAGTCGAGTGCTTCCCAAGAAAGAAGCGGTGATGAAAACAACGATACAGAGGACGAGCTCACGCTCCCTCCCCCTCACGGTTTGATCGCGAACTTCGCAGATCACCGTGAGGGGTTTTATTTTGTGTGGATAACCCTGTGTTGACTGGGACAGAGAGGGGAGTATGATTCCACACCAGTGATCAGGGTTCTTGAGACTTGAAAAGATTCCGGCAGATTCAGCTGCCCGTACGCTCTCACCGTCATTGACGCGTCAGAACAAAACAGGTAGTCAACGTATATGCGCCGCAGATCTCATTAACCCGGTTACCCCAAGACAATGCCCGCCGCGTCCCCCTCATGGACCCGGCGGGCTTTTTTCTTTTCCGGAATGTACAATATGCGCATGAAGCTCGGAGACCACTTGAGAACGCTCTCGCACCACGCGTATTGCATCGTGGGAACTGCAGAGGCGCGGGAAGAGCTCCTTTCTATTCTCGAAAAGAAACATAAGGTTTCGCTGCGCGGCAATCCAGACCTTTTCGACAGGACATACGAAACGTTCGCCATAGACGATGCCAGGGAAGTGAAGGCTCAGTCTGGCATGAGGCCTGTAAGCGAGTCGGGAAAGAAGATCTTTGTCCTTTGTGCGACGGGCGTCACAGCCGAAGCCCAGAATGCGCTCTTGAAGCTCCTGGAAGAGCCGCCGGAATACGCGCATTTCTTTCTCATCATCCCGTCAGCGCACCTGCTTCTTCATACGGTGAAGTCCAGACTGTATGTCATAGATAGCATCGGCGCTGGCGCAGCGGATAAGACAGCGACTGTGGCGTCTGAGGAGGCCAAGGAATTCCTGGGCCTCCCTCCCGCGAAGCGCCTCGACTTCATCAAGAGATTCATGGAAGAGATCACGAAGGAAAAGCGGCCCAAGCAAGACGCGATTGATCTGCTCAATTCGCTCGAAGAAGCCATTCACAAGAAAGGCGTAGAGAAGAATATGCCGCAGCTCCAGGCTCTTGAGCTTTCTCGCGCATACATGAACGACCGCGCGCCGTCCCTCAAAATGCTGCTCGAATATGTGGCGCTCTCGTGCTAGGGCGTGCTAGTATGGCTGCATACTCATCCATATGGCATACGATCTCAACCCATTCAAAAAACAGCTGTCCGGCACCGAGGAGTGGTTCAAGAAGGAGCTCCAGCAGGTCCGCACCGGCCAGGCCTCGCCGGCCATCCTTGACGGCGTGCGCGTGGAATCATACGGCGCGCCTCTTGCTCTGAAGGAAGTGGCGAGCGTCACCATCGAAGGCGCTCGCAGCCTGCGCGTCGTCCCCTGGGACAAGGCCCAGGTCAAGGAGATCGAGAAGGCCATCACCGTGGCCAATCTCGGCCTTTCAGTGATGGTCGACGACCAGGGCGTGCGCGTCAATTTCCCGGAGCTCACCTCGGACCGCCGCAAGGACTTCGTGAAGATCGTCAAGGACAGGCTGGAGGACGCCAAGAAGCAGGTGAGGCAGCACCGCGACGGCATCGTCAAGGACCTGAATGCCAAGGAGAAGGCCGGCGGCTACGGCAAGGACGAGATCTTCCGCCTGACCAAGGAGGTCCAGAAGATCGTCGACGATTTCAATAAGAAGCTCGAAGACATGTTCGCAAAGAAGGAGAAAGAGATCTTGAATTAATGACCATCGGAACTATCGCCATATTTCTCGCAGTCCTGGCAGTGCTCGTGTTCGTGCACGAGCTCGGGCATTTTCTTGCGGCCCGCGCCTGCGGCATCCGCGTGGATGCATTCAAGCTCGGCTTTGGACCGAGAGTGGTCTCCTGGCGCCGCGGCGAGACGGAGTACGGCATCAACTGGATCCCATTCGGCGGCTACGTGAAGATCTTCGGCGAGAATCCGGACGAGGCCTCGACCACGGGTGCCGATGCGGCCCGCAGCTTCGTTAACAAGCCGCGCTGGCAGCAGGCTGTGGTGCTCGCATCGGGCGTCCTCATGAATTTCATCTTCGCCTGGATCATCTATGTCGCTGTCTTCACGACGGGCGTCACGGCGGCGACCGACGGCTTCGAGAAGTATGCCTCCCAGTTCACGAATGAGCGCGTCATGGTGACGTCGGTCCTGCCAGGCTCGCCGGCCGAGAAGGCCGGCCTCCAGGTGGGGGATATCCTTCAAAGCGTCGGCGGTCCGGATGCTGGCACTTCGACGGGCAAGACTCTCGAAGGATTCCAGGCGAGCATCAATGCATCGCAGGGCAAGCCTTTCGTTATCTCGTACGCGCATGGCGACCATCAGGCCGCAACTACGACCACGCTTGCCGCTACATCTACTATCGTTTCGGGCAAATACGCCATCGGCATCTCCATGGGCACGGTGGCAGATCTTCATCTTCCGTTCTTCGCGGCCGTCGGCGAAGGCTTTTCATATACAGTCACGCTCATAAAAGAGACGTTCGCTGGCATCTATTCCTTGGTAGCCGGAATCTTCCGCGGCCAGCCGAACTTTCCGGGCGTGAGCGGGCCGGGTGGCTCCGCCGGCATCGTCGGGAATGCCGAACACATCGGGCTCTCTCCCC
>CAYSOS010000029.1:384-7029 GCA_964432735.1 uncultured Candidatus Saccharibacteria bacterium | reverse complement strand
GCATGGGTGGGGTCCGCGGGTCATCCTGAAGCATGAGGGCCAGAACGCGTACCTCATCTATGCCCATCTCGACCATCCGCTTTCCCGCGGCCTGAGAGTCGGAAGCATCCTCCGTCGGGGCGCATGCTTCGCCAGCATCGGCCTGGCCCCCCGCAATGGCAACTGGTATCCCCACGTGCACGTCCAGGCCATGTCGCCGGATAGCTACGCCATAGCCAGGCAATGCAAGTTCAGCTCCGATGCGTTGGATGGCTACGCTTCTGAAGACACGCCCGTGTTGCGGAGCCTGTTCCCCAATCCCACGGAATACATCCACGAGAGATGAATGCCTGTTACGCGAGCGAGGGCGCGCCCTCGCTTTTTTGTTGCGTGGAGTGTGCTACAGTACGTGCGTATAGAAGGCATATATAAACCCTAATCTAGATCATTTTTCATGCTCCCCAACAACGTCGTCAACTGGTTCCAGATCCCTTCTAAGGACTTCAAGCGCGCGCTCAAGTTCTATTCGACCATCCTCGGCAACGAAGTCGCTGTCAGAGACTTCGACGGACAGGCCATGGGCTTCTTCCCGATGGCCGGTGGGCCCGACAGCCACGGCGTGGGAGGCAACCTCATGCCGCCGGCTGATGACAACATCCCGTCCGCGACGAGCACCACGGTCTTCCTCGCCTGCGACGGCCGGATCGATGCGGTCATCGCGCGGGTAGAGCCCGCTGGCGGCAAGATCCTCATGCCCAAGTTCGACATGGGCAAGCCCGGCTTCATGGCTGTCATCCAGGACACGGAAGGGAACAGGGTGGGATTGCATAGCTATAAATAAAAAGCCGCGCGTCAGGCATGCTCTTCCGCATCCGTCTCCGCCGCTCCGTATTCCATACGCGGAGCCGCGCGCTCTATCTCGCCAACAAAGAAGCAGCGCGGGCGCTCGTGCATGAGCGCGTCGCGCATTTCAATGCCCACTACGAGCTTCCGATCGGGAAGATCGCCATCCGCAACCAGAAGAGCCGCTGGGGCTCGTGCTCGCGGAGAGGGAACCTCAACTTCAATTACAAGCTCGCCTTCCTGCCGGCCCGCGAGCGCGACTACGTCATCGTCCACGAGATCTGCCACATCAAAGAGTTCAATCACGGCCGCGGCTTCTGGGCCCTGGTCGCGGAGACGGTGCCGGACTACAGGGAGCTGCGGAAGAGGCTGCGCCGCGTCCGATAGCTTGGGCGCTCGGCTGGACAGCCGCCGCATACGCGCTACTATACCCGTATGAACTCGGGCATGGACCATTCTGTCTCGAACTACTTCTTCATCGCCCTCCTGTCGGTGGCCATCGTCCTCGCCGTCCTCATATTCCTGCCATTCTTGTCGCCCTTGGTCTTCGCCGTGGCCCTGGCCGTCATCTTCTCGCCGCTCCACCATTGGATCCTCCGCAAGTTCTTCGGCGATAGAGAGGGCAGCAGCTGGGCGGCCCTGGCGACACTTGTCCTCATGGTCGTCCTCGTCTTCGTGCCGCTCACGCTCTTCTCGGTCAAGGCCTACAGCGAGATCAAGGGCATGTATACGTTCCTCCTCGACGAGGGCGGCCGGGCCCAGGCCGTGAATGGCCTCAACAGCGCCGCGGCGACGGTCTCCTCCTTCTTCGGCATGAAGGAAGCCTACACTTTCGACTCTCTCAACGCCGTGGTCATCCTCCAGAAGCTCTCCGAATGGGCCTTCAGCCACATCAACACCATCTTCGCCGAGGCGTCGAAGCTCGCCATCTCGCTCTTCGTGATGTTCCTCGCCCTCTTCTACTTCCTGCGCGACGGCCGGGACCTCAAGCGCCAGCTCGTGGTCCTGTCGCCCCTCGTCGACGCCGATGACGAGCACATCTTCAGCAAGCTCGAGCAGGCGGTCCGCTCTATCTTCGCCGGATCGCTCGCGGTGGGCGTCCTCGAAGGCCTCCAGACCGGGCTCTCGTTCGCGGCCTTCGGCGTGCCCAGCCCCGCTCTCTGGGGCGCGGCTGCGGTGGTGGCGGCCTTGGTCCCGGGCATCGGCATGCCGGTGGTCCTCGGCGGCGGCGTCATCATCCTCTTCGTCATGGGCATGAAGGCCTATGCCATCGGCCTCCTCATCTGGGGCTCCGTGGCCATCGCCGTCATCGACAACTTCATCGGGCCCATGCTCATGCACCGCGGCATCAAGATCCACGTCTTCCTCATACTCCTCTCGGTCTTGGGCGGCATCATCTTCTTCGGGCCCATCGGCATCGTCCTCGGCCCGCTCATACTGGCGTTCCTGTTTTCGCTGCTCGAGATCCACAAGAGCGGCAAGCATGCCCAGAAGCCTGTCGGAACGCAGGCTATGCGCTAGCCGATCCAAGGGCTTCCGCCTCTGCAGCGGCAGTTCCTGCCACCCATCCTGTCGTCCAGCAGAGCTGGAGGCTGTAGCCGCCTGACGGCCTGTCTATATTCAAAATGTCGCCGACCAGGTACAGGTTCTGGACGCGGCGCGACTGCATGGTACGGAAATCCACCTCTTCGAGGGCTACGCCGCCCGACGTGATGATGGCCTTGTCCTCGCCGAGGAGGCCGGTGGGGCGGATGTGAAGGTCTTTCAGGACTTTTATCAGGCCGAGGCGCTTTTCGCGCGTGACGCTGTTGCAGGCTATGTCCGGATCGATCTTCGAGCGCTCGACTATGACGGGCACGAATGCCGGCGGGATGAGCTTGCCGATGGCGTTCTTGAATTTCTTGTTGCTCTCGTCTGCAAAAAGGCGCTGGAGGGCATCGTTGAGCGTGGCGTAGTCATGCCCAGGCAAGAGGTCGAGGGAGAGCGCGACCTCGCCATATTCAAGGAGCTCGCCGATCTCGGCCGACATGTTCAGGATGGCTGGCCCTGAGAGGCCGAAGTGGGTGAAGAGCACTTTGCCTTTCTTCACGCCCTGCTTCTCGCCGTTCTGGAAGAGGCTCAGCTTGGCGTCCTTGAGGGATACTCCGGAAAGGGCCTTGACCCAGGCGTCGGATACAGCGATCGGCACGAGCGCGGCCGTCGGCTCGATGATCGTATGTCCAGCCTTGGCGAGCCAGGCGAATCCTTCGCCGGTCGAGCCCGTCTCGGGGTGGGATCTGCCTCCCGTCGCGAGCACGAATGCCTTGCCGCGGATGATGCCGCCGCCTGCTGATGCCGCGAGCCTTACCGCATCGATGGCGCCCGGCGCGGTCTGGACGAAGCCGGCCACGGGGGAATCGGAACGGACGGTGATCATGCCCGGCGTGCCGACGCGGCTCGCGGCAGCGAGGTAGCCGACCATGGCGTCCCAGACGGACTGGGCTTTATCGGTCACCGGGAAGACGCGCTTCTCGGCTTCGACTTTCGTCCCCATGCCGCGCGCGTCGAAGAATGCCAGAGTGTCGCGGACGCTGTGCTGGGCGAAGGCCGAAAAAAGGAACTTGCCCCCGTCCTTGAATCTGGCGAGGAGAGCGCGGTCGTCGAACTCGGCGTTCGTGACGTTGCAGCGCCCGCCGCCGGTGATGAGGAGCTTTTTGCCGAGGCCCTCATTCTTCTCGAGGAGGAGTATCTTCATCTCGCGGCCCTGCTCGCGAGCGCGCTCGGCGGCGCGGCCTGCGGCCATCATGCCGGCGGGGCCTCCGCCGATGACGATGAGGTCCCACGCTTCAGGAATCTGTTTCGGCGCGCCTTTCATGGCTCGTATATATCTAGAGCCCGAGGCTCTGCAGGAAATCCTGCAGCTCGTCCCCATCGATGCGGCGGTATGCGTTGGGCTGAAGGCCTGCCAAGCGGATATTGAGGATGCCGGTGCGCGCGAGCTTGGCGGTCTCGGCTCCGAACATCGAGCATATCTGGCGGATAGCATTCCCAGGATCGGCGAGGGTGATGGAGCAGGCGTTCGGGCCCTTCATGTCCACATGGCAGTAGATGGCCGGAGCGCCGTCTATGGAGACGCCGGCTTCGAGCTTCTCCTTGAAGTTCGCCCGCAGAGGCTCGCGGCTCTCGACTGCGTACTGCTTGGGGTGGGGGTGGCTGGGATTCTCGAGGCGGCTGATGATGCGGCGGTCGTTCGTGAATATGACCAGGCCGCTCGCGCCCTTGTCGAGGCTGCCGACAGGGAAGACGCCCTTGGGCAGGGAATTGATGAAGCCCTTCTGGCCCTTCCTGGTGTCGAGGACGGTCATGCCGGCCGGCTTGTTGCAGGCGTAGTAGGCGTAGCTCTCCGGCATCTTGTTCTTGCGCACTTCGACAGAGTCGGTCTCCTCGACTTTGTCGCCGACCACGGCGAAGCGGCCGTTTATGGTGACGGTCTTGCGGGCGATGAGCTCGTCGGCTCCGCGCCGCGTTGCGAATCCCTTCATGGCGAGGTACTTGTTGATGCGCATGGGGAACTCGCCCGGACCCTTCGTCGGGATAGGCGACGGGCCTTTGGCCACAGGCTTCGCTGTCTTGTCGCGGATATTTTTACGAGGCCGTGCGTGAGGTCGGGGCATAGGGCAAAACAGTACCATTTCTCGGGCTTTTTGGCAAATCATGGCCATCATCGGCGGTTGGGGATCGCCCTGTTGACACTGCCGGGCAGAGGTCTATCATGGATATGTCTGTGATTATAAGCAGAGTAACGCAACACCTATGCTCACGCTCATCGCAACCATCCTGATCGTCCTCTGGCTCCTCGGCCTCGTCACTTCGTACACTATCGGCGGCTTCATCCATATCCTTCTCGTCGTCGCCGTCATCCTGTTCCTCGTCCGCGTCATACAGGGCAGGAATCCGATACAGGGCTAGCCTGCGGAGGGGCCAGCGGGCCGAAAATCCGGGTGACAAAAAAGCGGACCTGAAAAGGTCCGCTTGTGTTCAGAAGGCTCCGTCGTCCGCGTAGTCGATGAAGTATTCTCTTCCGAATATCACCACCGACAGGAAGGCCTCCGTTCCTAGAGCATACACATAGAGCTTCGCGGCAGGGAAGGGATCCGCGAGGATCCTCGCAGAGGCTGCGATCTCCGCAGAGATCTCGGCGGGATATTCTTCCAGGGGGCAGCGCTTCCATTCTCTGGGCTTTTGAACCACCCATCCTGCTGTGAGCTTGATGCCGAGGTATCCAAAGGCCAAGAGCCCGATCGACGAGAGGCAGAAGGAGATATCCAGCGGCTGCTTGTCCATGATGTATTCTCTCAGGATATATCCACAGAAAAGCGCGGTGACGAACAGGCAGAATGCGCTGCTGATCCGTTCGATCCGGGCTCCCCGCGCGCTTGTCTTTCGGTGATCCTGGGATAGAAGGTCGCTGTCCACGGCAGCCTCCTTTTCTTCCATGTATCTTATCGCCGATTTGGCCGTGATGGGGAATATTCCCCGCGAGATGAGGGCTTCGAGGACCGGCCGCTCGTATGCTCCGAGGTCCAGGGCTTTGAGGTTCTCTGGTCCGATCTTTATCAGTCGTGTGGTCATAAGGTATGAGCTATCCAGCCGGAGTTCTCCGCCGGCGCGGTCCTTTGAGAGCGTCAAAGAGCGTTGTAAAACTGGATGCTTTGTACCACTAAAAAAGTCTAAATGTCAAGTAATCAGAGCATGCTTTTCAGCTAAAATAGCTTTGAAATAAGGGGCAGAATCTGCTATACTGTACCAACTATATATGGCCAAAGAACCCAAGAAATCCAGCGGATACGACGCGTCTTCCATACAGGTTCTCGAAGGCCTCGAGCCGGTCAGGAAGCGCCCTGGCATGTACATCGGCACGACCGGCCCGGACGGCCTCCACCACCTCATCACCGAGATCTTCGATAACTCCCGCGACGAGGCCATGGGCGGCCACGCCAACGACATCGAGATCGCTCTTCTTCCCGGCAACCGCGTGCGCGTGACCGACAACGGCCGCGGCATCCCGGTGGACATCCACAAACAGACCAAGACATCGGCCCTCGAGATGGTCATGACGGTCCTCCATGCCGGAGGCAAATTCGGCGGGGAAGACAGCGGCTATACGGTCTCCGGCGGCCTCCACGGCGTGGGCGCATCCGTGGTGAACGCCCTTTCCATATACGCCCAGGTCCTCGTCCACAAGCCGGGCGACGGCATCTACATGCAGGAATATTCGCAGGGCAAGAAGAAGGCAAACGTGAAGAAGATCGGCTCGACCAAGCTCCATGGCACCATCGTCACCTTCGAGCCTGACGCGGAGATCTTCAAGGAAGGCGTGGTCCAGGACTTCAAGCGCGTGGTCAGCCACATGCGCCAGCAGGCATACCTCGTGCGCGGCCTGCGCATCTCAGTCATAGACGCCCGCGGACAGTCGCCGGAATTCGGCCGGGACAATGAGCTTTTCTACATCCGCGATACCGGCGTCGAGGCGCCGTCCTACACCTTCTATTTCGAGGGCGGCCTCGTATCCCTAGTGAAGTTCACCAACCAGCTCCTGAAGCCCATCCACAAGAATATCTTCTATACGGAGAAGAAGGTCGAAGGCGTGGAGTCTGTCGAAGTGGCCCTCCAGTATGCCGACGACGTCGCTCCGCATATCTTGGCGTTCGCTAACAACATCCATACGCCCGAAGGCGGCACCCACCTGACCGGCTTCAAGACTGCTCTCACGCGCACCCTCAACTCCTACGCCAAGACCAATAACCTCGCAAAGGGAGACGAAGCCTTCACTGGCGAACACCC
>CAYSOS010000029.1:0-374 GCA_964432735.1 uncultured Candidatus Saccharibacteria bacterium | reverse complement strand
CCAAGGGGGACAAATCCTCCACGGGGAGCGACGCCACGGAGGGCCTCACTGCCGAAGTTGCCGTGAAGCTCCGCGAGATCCAGTTCGAAGGCCAGACCAAGGCCAAGCTCGGCTCCATGGAAGCCCAGTCCGCTGTGAACAACGTCTTCGGCGAGGCATTCGCGGCATTCCTCGAAGAGAACCCGGAAGATGCGCGTGCCATGATAAACAAGGTCATCCTGGCCATGAAGGCCCGCAAAGCCGCCAAGGCCGCCAAGGACTCGGTCCTCCGCAAGGGCGCTCTCGAAGGCATGACCCTTCCGGGCAAGCTCGCGGACTGCCAGTCTTCGGATCCGGCAGAGTCCGAGCTCTTCATCGTGGAGGGAGATTCCGCC
>CAYSOS010000028.1:0-7441 GCA_964432735.1 uncultured Candidatus Saccharibacteria bacterium | reverse complement strand
CCGAAGCGCGACAAGCTCGGCATCCATGCAACTATCGAGGCCCACTGCATACAAATGCTAACCTTAGCGATAGAGGCGGCATACAAGCCAAAGTGGGAGAAGAAAGCCGTTCTGGAAATCCTGCGCATAAAAATCGATATCCTCAAACATCTGGTGAGAGCGGAATATGAAATGGGCATAGTGGAGGAAAAGGGATACGTCCGAATTTCTGAACAGCTCGTGGAAGTATCGAAAATGACAAATGGATGGATCAATTTCATAACGCAAAAGAGGCCTTCGTAAAGAAGGTTTCTTGCGAGAAATTTCCACACGGGCTCCACTGTTGGAGTTCCGATTGTCCGGGTTGTTCCAGTTGAACCTGACCTTGCGGTTGTCCGGATTCCAGTTGCCGTTCGCGACGTTGCCGCCGGAGAGATCCCTGCTTGTGTCCCTTTTCTTCCATGTCACCGGTGATGGAGGGCGCGATCGCCCAACATTTTCCTGGGTTATCACGCGGCAGAGCGTGCAACGTATAAAAAGAGACACGCAATTTCTTGTATATGGTAAATCGCTATTTTGTTGTAACAAAACCGATTTGATAACCTGGTTAATTTTACACAAATGAAAAGGCCTACACAAACTTTCGTTTGTGTAGGCCGGAGGGAACAAGATTTAAGACACAAGGGTAACAGACATTGCCACACGGGCTCCACTGCGGGAGTGCCGAGAGTCCGGGCAGGTCCAGTAGAACCTGACCCCGCGGTAGTCCGGACGCCAGTAGCCGTACGCGACGCTGCCGCCGGAGAGACGATCTTCCGGAAACCACGTGAAGGTTTCTGGATCGAGATGTTCTCCCGTGGCGAAATTATACACCGCCATCGCGAGAGCATAACCCCGCAAACGCAGATACGACTTACCGGTTTTCCGAAGATCGTTCGGAGACAGGTCCATTGTATCTTCGTCCGGCTTCTTCGAATTCTGAATGAAATGAAGCGTGGGCTTCCCGGATTTCTCCGAGCCCGCATACTTCATGACATCAGTCTCTTCCCACGGATTGAGTCCGAGCTTTTTCAAGAGCTTGAACGCATCGCGGTTGGAGAGCGTGCCGGGATCGAAGACCGGGATCGCGTCCTCCCATGGAAGTCCCGCGGGGATGTCGAACTTTGCCCGCAGATCGATGTCGACCCCGAGATGCTCCTTGGCAAACTCCTGGGCCTTGGCGATCCACCAGTCGAGAGTTCGCGGCATCTTGAGATCCGCCGCCTTCTCTTCGATCACGGTCGGAATGATCTCCGGCCGCTTCCCCTCAATGAGGAGCTGCAGACAGTCGAGGATTTCCTGCGGATCAGCATAGACCTGTTTCGTAGCAAAACGCGTGAAGAGCTCGTGTTGCCGTCTGGCAAGCGTAGCGATTTCACCGTCGGTGACAATGCGAGCGGTAGTGCTCATGGTATTTCCTATCGTCGAGACAGTTTTGGTTAATGCTGGACTCTTCGCCACAGCGGAGAATGGCCCTGTAATGAGCCGCTTTCTGCTGGGGCGAATACTGTTACCCTATCAAAGAACTATACTATAATATACCAAATTATAAGGATATTGTCAAATTAGCTCATTTCGTGTTACAGTTTTCGAATGAAGGAAATCCTCCAGCGCGACAGCGCCGTATTGCGCCAGAAGGCCAGGGCTGTCGCCGTGCACGAGATCGGCTCCGCCCGCGTCGCCAAGATCATCGCCGACATGAAGGCAGCCCTGGCCACCCAGAAGGACGGGATCGCCATCGCCGCGCCGCAGATCGGCGAGCCCGTGCGCATCTTCGTCGTCTCCGGCTCCCTCCTCTCGCAAGCGGACAAGACATACAAAGGAGAAGCGACTGACCTCGTCTTCATCAATCCGGAGATCACCCGCAAGTCGCGGGACAAGAAGGAGCTGGAGGAAGGCTGCCTCTCGGTCCGCTGGCTCTATGGCAAAGTGAAGCGCTCCACCCGGGTGAGCCTCACGGCCCTGGACGAGAACGGAGAGAAGGCAGAGCGCGGGGCAAGCGGCCTCCTGGCCCAGATCTTCCAGCACGAGACGGACCACCTGGACGGCAGGCTCTTCATCGACATCGCCCGCGAGATCTGGGAAATGACTCCTGAAGAGATCGCCGAGGCCCAGAAATAACTACACTCATAGACATTTACACGCCATGCAGATCCTCCCCTTCCGCTTCGCATACTTCGGCAGCTCGCGCCTCTCGGCCATCGTCCTCGACGAGCTCGAGAAGCTCGGCTTCATGCCGGCCATCGTTGTCACCACGCCGGACAAGCCGCGCGGTAGGCATCTTGAAGTCACGCCCAACGAAGTGAAGGAGTGGGCAACCCAACGCACCATTCCCGTCCTTCATCCCGCCAAGCTCGACAGCGCCTTCGTCGAGACGCTCAAGGAAGCCGAATGCGACGTCTTCATTGTGGCTTCATATAGCAAGATCATGCCGAAAGAAGTTCTGGATCTGCCGCCGCGGAAGGCTCTGAACATCCATCCATCTCTTCTTCCCCTGTACCGCGGCCCAGCTCCCCTGCCCGCCGCCATGCTGGATGATGCCAAGCGCACGGGAGTGACCATCATGCGCATAGACGAAGAAGTGGATCACGGCCCCATCGTGGCCCAGAAGGAAGTCGCCATATCCGAGTGGCCAACGTACGAAGATTTCGAAGAACAGATGGCCCGCGAAGGCGCCCGCCTTCTCACGGAGATCCTTCCCGGTTGGGTCGCCGGCACGGTGCAAGAAAAGGAGCAGGATCATTCCAAGGCTACGTTCACTAAAAAGATAGCCAAGGAAGACGGGCTCATAGACGTGACCGATGTAAGCCCGGAAGCCCAGCGCACGAACTTCCTCAAGATCCAGGCATTCCATCAGTGGCCGGCGGCATACTTCATGGCAGACCATGCAGGCAAGAAGATCCGGGTCAAGGTGGCCAAGGCATCCTGGAAGGACAGCGCGCTCGAGATCGAGCGGGTCATACCCGAAGGGAAGAAAGAGATGAGCTATCGGGATTTCAAAAGCGGGCTCCGGTAGGATCGGTAGAAGTCGAAACCTCCAAGGAAGCATGCTTCGGCGACGCGCCTACAGTGAAGGTCGCCTGCACATAGAAGTTTCCGAAGGCCTCTGCCTTGTGGACGAAATAATAGAGGACGACCAGGAACGCCAGAAGAGCGATGAGCGCGAGGCATATCCATTGGTTCACCTGCTGGCGCAAGTCGAAGCTGAAGAAGGGCTGCGGCTGCATGTCACTAGTATAGCGCGCCTGTTATGAGAACGGCCAGAGGCCCTTCACCATGGCTTTGACCTTGGCGCCGGAGCGGCGGACGATGGAGAGGCGCTTGCCTTTTGCGGCGCTTATCTCCCGGATGATCTCATCCTTGGCACCCGCGATGGCCATATAGAGGTCTTGGTCTTCGGCGGTGGCATACGCATCCAGGCCCGACCCAACTACGTGCATGTCAGCCTTGAAGATGTCTCCTTTGTGGTGACCAGTCGTGCGGGCAAGCTCCACATCGCAGATCGCGGATGGGTCGGCCTCGACGAGCCTGGCTATCTTCTCCAAACGCTTGTCCACGTACTCGGAAATAGCCGGGCTCATAGAAACATTCGTGGTTTTGATGCGTATATTCATGCGCGAAGTATATCATTTCTGACGGGCCCTGCGGAACTTTCTTTCGCGCGCGCGATGTGGTAGATTTTCTTTTGTCCCGATCGTGTCAGAACTTTGAGAACCCATATTCCTCGGTAGCTCAGCTGGTAGAGCAGCTCGCTGTTAACGAGTTGGTCGTAGGTTCGAATCCTACCCGAGGAGCCCAGAATGATCCCTAGGCAGTCGCAGGCTTTTTGTACGCCGGATCCTCCCATATCTCGCTCACGTCCACCGTTTTCGCCAGCTTGAAGCCGTTCTGCGCCAGGAGAGCGCGGCACTTCTGATCCTTGCTCGGATTCGAGCCGTCAAGCTCGATGGCGATGATATGCGTCGGGATATCCCAGTCGAAGGTGCTGAGCACTTCGAACTCGGCGCCTTGGACGTCAACGCTCAAGAAATCGATGGACTTCACGCCGCTGCGATGCAGCATATTCCTGAACGGCATGCTCGGCACCATGTATGGGCGAGCGCCGCTGTCGGCATGCTCTTTCTGTATCGAAGCATTCGACATAGTGTGGATCATGCCGGCCGTGCCGCCAGTTCCGAGGAATGAGACTTCTCCTTCCGCCGCGCTCACAGCCGCATTGACCAGAATGCATCGCGGCCTGTTATGAGTGAGCTTCTCGAACTCTCCCGGCGTCGGCTCGATGAGAAGCCCCTTCCATCCCAGGTAGTCTTCGAAGAACTTAGTGTTCGAGAGGTTCAAGCCGTCAAAGGCTCCCAGCTCCACGAAGAAGCCGTTCCTGACTTTCGGCTTCTCGAAGAATGCTTCATAGACCGCCTTGTCTTCTCCTGCCTGGCTGTAGAAGATCTTCCCGTGAAGCGCATTGGCGAGATCTCTCCACGGATGCTCCCGGTGCTTGCCCCTGAGGAATCCCTTCGCGAAGCCTGCCGTCCTGAAGAACGCTGGCGCATTGTTCCTCGCAAAGGTCTTGAGAGATCGCATGCGTGGAATAATCTCACAAAACCCGATGCCGCGCCAGAAAGATCATGGAGCAGGTATGCTAGAATTTTCATATGTCAAAAGATATCCCCGGCGGCACAGCGCATGCATTGCCCGCAGACCTGCGGAAGGCCCTCGCGTCGAGCCCGAAGGCTCTGGCCGCGTGGCTGAATATCACTCCGCTCGCGCGCAACGAGTGGATCTGCTGGACCATCTCGGTCAAGAGGCCCGAGACGCGGAAGGAGCATGTCGGGAGGGCCGTGAGCGAGCTCATGGAAGGCATGCGGCGCCCATGCTGCTGGATCGGCTGCATCCACCGCACCGATAAATCCATAAGCCCTTCAGTGAGATATGCGCTCAGCAGACGGTCTAAAAAATAAAGGCGATATCTATCCATGACCTCATACGCCGCCTCCATCCGGGGCATCATGCCCATGAATCCGAACCATGCTAATGCGAAGCTCCGCAGGGCTTTCGAGGATCCCGGCTTCGCGAATGTGCAGAGCGACATCTCGAGCGGCAACGTCATATTCGATTCCGCGTCGAAAAGCCCGTCTGCCCTCGAAGCGAAGATCGAGAAAGCCCTCTCGGCAGGGCTCGGCATCCGTGGGGCAACCCATGTCCGGAGCAGAGAGGACCTCGAGCGCATCATCGCCGCAGACCCTTTCAAAGGAAAAGCCCATAGCCGCGAGACATACCTCCTGGTGACATTCAAAAAAGATGCGCCCCGGCAAGCTTTCAACGAGATCTCGGTGGCGAATGGGCCGACATCCTTCATGAGCGACCTCGAGAAAAAATACGGCAAGGACATAACGACGCGGACGTGGAAAACTGTGAACAGGATCGTTGAGAAGATGAAATAAAGGTATATACTTAGTGCATGAAAAAGACCCTTCTGTATATCCTTCTCATAGCCCTCATCGCCGGAGGCGCATATTGGCTGGGCACGCGGCAGAACACGGCCGCGCCGAAAGAGGCCGCGAAGATCGCCGCGCCCGCGCCAAAGCCCGTCGCCAAGACCCTCCCTCCCTTCGATCCCAAGAATGCATCGTATCCGGACATAGACGACCTGCCGGTCACCCTCGTGAACGGCCAGGCGGATACGCTGGCGGAGCCGGGCTCGCAGGAAACGGTGACGACGCAGTACTTCGGCAACGCGGCGTCCGGAGACCTGAACGGGGACGGCATCGCCGATCCGGCCTTCATCCTCACGCAATACGGCGCAGGCACTGGCATCTTCTACTATGTCGCTGCAGCTGTCTCTTCCGGCAACAGCTATAAGGCTACGAACGCGGTCTTCATCGGCGACAGGATCAAGCCGCAGACGACGGAGGTGAGGGACGGCCAAGTCCTGGTGAACTATCTGGACCGCAAGGCGGATGACGCCATGACCGAGGATCCGACGGTCTCGAAGACCATGCGCCTCAAGATATCCGCCAGCAAGCTCGGGAAAATCTAGGCTACGGGATTCCTTCCCTGGATGACGCGGATGAGGAACATGATGATAGCCAGCACGAGCAAGATGTGGATGAACCATCCGATGCTATAGACGCCGACGAGGCCGAGGGCCCACAAGACGAGCAAGATGACTGCGATAGTGATGAGCATGGTGATGAAAAGTTAACTGCTAGTAGCTGTTGCTTCTAATCGCCGCTTCCGGCGTCATTGTCGAGGCTCTCTTCCCCATTCATGTCCTCGTCGTCCATGATGCCGAGAGCGGCTTCGTCTATGGAGCTTTCGGCCAGGCCAGAGAGCTTCTTGTCCGCGGCCTGCTCTTCCTGGAGAGTTTCCTCGAGGAGCTCGGCCGCTTGGGCGTAATCGAGCATACGGGCCCAGCGGCTGGCCGATACGTAGCCGGCCATCTCGTAGTTTTCCACGTATGACGCAGAGGCGATGAGGATGGAGTCGAGGGCCTGCGGGGACGGCTTCTCGCCCATGGCCCATTCGGCGTCTGCGATAAGGCCGCGGATAGCCTCTACCTTGAGCTTGGCCGGCTTCACGTCGAGGAGCTCGAAGCATTCTTCCAAGCGGTCCACATGCACCTCGGTTTCCTTGAGATGATCCTGGAAGGCGGTCTTGAGCTCCCCATCGCTGGCCTTCTTGGCCATCTTCGGGAGAGCCTTCACCAGCTCCTTCTCTACGTCATAGAGCGCCTTCAGCTTGACCATGAATGCATCGTCCAAGTTTTGGATGGTATTCCGTACGGCTGTCATACAGGACCTGACGAATCGATCCGCACTTTGTTACATCTCACCCGACCTGTGAATAACATCCGATTCCCAGGCATTTTCAAACACGCTATACTTACGGCAATATGAGCCATCCAAAAGCAGTGATGTGGGGCGTTATCGTCTGCTTCGCCGTCATCATCGGAGTCATCTATTATCTCTCGACCGTCGGATTCACTCCCGAATGGAGCCCGCCGGCGGATATCCAGCCCGCGCCCGTCACGCGGCCCTCCCCAGAACAGACTAACCAGATGCTCGACTCTCTCAAAGCGACCAGCACCACAAAAGCGAATACGGCCCAGCAGCAGAGATCAGTGAACTCCCTCAAAGGCTCCAGCACTTCCTCAAAGAGCTCGACAACAACCAAGGCAACCAGCAGCGCAGAAACCAACACCACCCTCGACGCATTAAAAGGACATTAATCATTAACGTATAAAACAATGAAACGAACAATACTAAGCGCTTCCATTTTCGCAGGAATGCTCGTTGCGGCTCCTCTTCTTGTGGGCGCCGCGTGGACCGCTGCTCCGGCAAGCCCTCCGAGCAATAACGTCGAAGCTCCCATCAACGTGAGCGGCAATGCCCAGACGAAGACGGGCAACCTGACCGTAAGCGGCCTT
>CAYSOS010000027.1:3333-7982 GCA_964432735.1 uncultured Candidatus Saccharibacteria bacterium | reverse complement strand
TACCATTCAAGGCGAGCCTCCGATCGGAAGGGATGACTCCCTTACCCAGATCTATGTCACAAAGCGCTTCGGCGACGCGGTCCTCAGCCTCGTCTCACAAGGCATCGTGAAGACGGAGCTCGAAGTTATGCCGACCGGCGCTCATTGTGCCGGCAGGAACATGGATGAGCCCCAGCTGATCGGTCATACTGAAGATGGCATCAAAAAGCTGATCATCGATCTCGAGAGCGGCGGCATGAACTACAAAACCTACAGCTACGAGGAATACAAGGAGGTCGACAAGGTGGCAGCTGCTGGGGCATTCGGCCTCGATCCGCCAGAAACACCCTCGGACGAGGATGATGCCGGCGAAGGCGGCAGTCCTAAAGATCCACGAAGCTGACTCGAGCAGCCTTCTCGAAGCCCGGCAATCCCATTGCCGGGCTTTTTTATTTCACCCATGCGCAAAAACGCCCGGCTCGTGCCGGGCGCTTCTGATCGCATTTCCGAGGTGCTTACCAATGCCTGTGGTACGTCGGGACCGGAGACTGGAAGTACGGAGGGTAGTAGACGGTCGTGACCGGGGTCGGATACGGAGCCGGGAAATAGCGGACCGTCGGCACGAAGTAGTTCTGGTAGTATCCGTTGGAATACGTCACCTGGACTGACGGCGTGTTGTAGAAGGTCGGAGCCGGAGGATACACGCGGTATCCGCTGCCCGTGAAGCAGCTGCCATTGCAGTCATAGAAGCCTGCGTGGGCGGCCTTCGGGACCGCAAGGAAAAGGGCGAATGCGAAAGCGGCGACTGCCATTCCTGCCATTGCGCGCGAAACGATGGTGTTTGTCATGATGATAAGATAACGTCTATATAATAAGGATATTACTGGGCCTTATGGTTTTTATGCTATAGTGTTTTTAAGAAATGTCAAGACCCCCGCTCCCATATCTATGATCTTCCTCGGAATAGAGACTTCGTGCGACGAAACGGCCCTCGCCCTCCTCGAAACCCGGGGAGACGGGGCGGCTTTCGAGTGCCGGGTGCTCGCCTCTCTGGTCCATTCCCAGGCCGCCCTTCACAGCGCCTACGGCGGCGTGTATCCCAACCTCGCCAAGCGCGAGCATGGCAAGCACCTGGTCCCCCTCCTCCATAGGCTCATCATGGAATCCGAAGTCGAGATGGAGCCGCTCGAGGGCAGGCTCGATGAGTTCAAGAAGAGCGTCGGATCGTTCCGCGCCGAGGTGGCGCCACAGAATCCGGAGCTTTTCGAAGCCTTCTCGCAGGCAGATTTTCTCTCGAAGAAGCCGGCCGTAGACGCTATCGCCGTCACCGAGGGCCCCGGCCTCGAGCCCGCCCTCTGGGTGGGCATCGCCTTCGCCCGGATGCTCGGGGCTCTGTGGAATATCCCCGTCATCCCCGTGGATCACATGGAAGGCCACATCGTCGGCTCGCTCCTGCCATCGGACGCGGCTCGCGGGAGCTGGCAGAGGCTCCACGGCGCGGCCTTGCCTGCCCTGGCGTATCTCTTGAGCGGCGGCCACACCGAGCTGGTCCTCGTCCGAGGCTCCGGCGACCATGAGATCATCGGCGAGACCAAGGACGACGCCGTGGGCGAGGCATTCGACAAGAGCGCCCGCCTGCTCGGCCTGCCGTATCCCGGCGGCCCGCACATGGCCGAGCTCGCACAGAAAGCAAAGGACGAAGGCATCGGAGCGGCCGTGAAGCTTCCCCGCCCCATGATCGGGAGCAAGGACCTGGACTTCTCATTCTCTGGCCTGAAGACAGCTGTGCTCTACGCCACGCGCGCCGCTCCGCGCGATCCAGACGGCTCTCTCGGCGAGACATGGAAGAAAGGCTTGGCTCTGGAATTCGAGCGGGCTGTCACGGAGACTTTGGATGCCAAGCTCCGCGCGGCTCTCGACAAGACCGGCGCGAAGTCTATCATCGTGGGCGGCGGCGTCAGCGCCAACCATGTCCTTCGCAAGGCCTTCGCGAAGACAGCAGGCGAGTACGGCGTGCCAATTTTCATGCCGTCGCGGCACATCTCCGGCGACAACGCCCTCATGATCGCCCTTGCGGGAGCGCTTGGGTACAAGCCCGCACAGACACAGATGCCGCTCAAAGCGGACGGGACCAAGCGCCTTTCTTGATCGCTCGGCGCATCCTAGCGCACGAAGAAGCTCTTGAGGAAGCTCCAGAGCCTTTTGCCGAGAGCCGGGCTGGTCGAGCTTGAGACTGGAACGGCATCCTGCGCAGCCGCAGTATCTTGAGAAGCGGTCGAAGGCGGGATAGTCGAAGGCGGCACGAAGCTTTGCTGGGCCTCTGCTGCAAGGGCGGCGCGCTTATAGTCCTCGACCATGGAGGCTTCGTCAGGATCCAGGGAAAGCGGCGAGCCGCACGCCAGCTGATTTATCTTGCGCACCGTCGTGATGAAGACCGTGCCTGTCGGCCGGGTGGCGCCCCATGGCCCCATGACATCGGCCATATATTTCCGCTGGAAAGCCTCGACAGCTGCCTTGGTCTTCTCGTCGAATATGCCGCTCTGGTCGGCATCCAGGCCCTCGCGCTCTTTCAAAAAATACTGGAGCTTGGCGACTTCGGTGGAATCGTTGGGCGCGCCCATCTTGAGGAAGCCGTTCACGAATGGGCACGAGTCCGCCACGGAGATCTGCATCACGGTAGCGGGAGGCGGGGCGATGTTCATGCCCCAAGTATACTCCGATTTTCTAGCGAATCGAGCCTTTGATGAAGACGATGGCGGCCGAGGCGAGAGCCGCTGCGAGCGTGCCTATGTAGCCAGAGATGAAGCCGATGCCGGCGCCCATCCCGAACAAGGCGTCATAAGCGAACCCAGCCGCCACCAGCTCTATATAATATGAAAATCTGAATGCGGCGATGATGCCTATGGGCAGAGCCGCGTACCACCATCCGAAGAAGACGCAGGCTGCTAGAGCAAGGTCGATGGCAATACGGAAGAGGATGTGCTGATTCATGTTCGCGGATATGCGCTATGGGCGGAGACCTAGGTAGACCCAACGGAGCTGGTACGGATTTGCTGGCGGCGCGATGAAGACCGTGTCGAAGGGATCCGACGGGTCAGTGGCCACCGAGACCACCGCCCCAAAAAGGCTGTCGTTCAAAGCGGGGCTGCTCGCCGCATCGCCGATTTGGATAGCGGCGCCGTGCGGAACGTCGGCGCGGTACTGTCCGCCGCCCAGACCCATGGCCGTTGCCGGGATATGCGCCGAGCCGATCATGATGGGATAGGTCTGGCCCGGCGAAGTGAGAAGGATGGCTTTGGCGCCATGGGCGAAGGCTTCCCTCACCCGGCCGATGAGGGCGCCGCCTGGGGCATAGACCAGAGTCGTCGTTGAAACGCCCTTATCGGCGCCTACATCGAGGATGAGCTCGTCATACGGAGCCAGGGGCGGCCGCGCCAGGACCGCCGCGAGGACCCGCGGCGTCGTCGAGGCGCGGCCGAACTCCGCTTTGAGCTCGGCATTCTCCTGCATGAGGAAGCCCACCGAGGAGCTGGCCACGGCCGCCTGCATATCAGCGAGCTGGCGCTTCAGCGCTTCATTCTCGGCGAGCAATTCTGCCGGCGAGCGCACCGCTCCGCTCGAGAGCGAGAATTCCGCGCGCCAGAAGGGCTCCGCCGCCGTCATAAAAAGAGACGGAAAGAACCAGGGCACCAGCCACTGGATAGCGCCCACAGCGAGGACGAAGATGAGGAGCACCGCCCCTACCTTTTTCGCGCGCTGCCCGGGCGGGTTATGAGGCCGAAGGTATGTCATCTTCGCTTTCGAGAAGGACCATGCGGTATCTATCGAGGTCTTCGAGCACGATGCCAGCGCCGCGGGCGATGGCCGTCAAAGGCTCGTCCGCGATGGCGACAGGAAGCTTCAGGGTCTGGGAAAGGAGCTCGTCCAGGCCCTTGATGAGGGCCCCGCCGCCCACCAGGTGCAGGCCGCGCTTCATGACGTCCGAAAGGATCTCTGGCGGCGTGGTCTCCAGGATCTCTTTCGAGGCTTCGACCAGGGTCTCGATGGATTGGCTCATGGCCTCGCGGATGTCGCTGTCGGTGATGACCACCTCCCTCGGCAGGCCGGTGATGAGATCGCGGCCGCGGATGGTGGTCTCGAGAGGCTCGCCCGGGATGACGGCGCCGACGGCGATCTTCACCTGCTCGGCCGTGGTCTCGCCGATGAGGATTTTAAATTCATTGCGGATATACGAGATTATGTCGTTGTTGAGCTTGTCGCCGGCGATCTTCAGATTCTTGGAGCGCACGATGCCCCCGAGCGAGATGATGGCGATGTCGGTGGTGCCGCCGCCGATGTCGATGACCATGGAGCCGACGGGCTCATGGATGGGCAGGCGGATGCCGATGGCTCCGGCCATAGGCTGCTCGATGATGTACACCTCGCGGGCGCCGGCGTTCTTGGTGGCATCGCGGACGGCGCGGACCTCCACGTTGGTCACGCCCGATGGCACGCCCACGACCACGCGGGGGCCGAGCATCTTCTTCGGCATGAATGCAGAGGCCCGCTTCATGAGATACGAGAGCATCTCTTCCGTCACTTCGAAATCAGAGATGACGCCGTCAACCAGCGGGCGCACTGCGGTGATATGGACCGGCGTGCGACCGAGCATCTCTTTGGCAGACTGCCCC
>CAYSOS010000027.1:0-3323 GCA_964432735.1 uncultured Candidatus Saccharibacteria bacterium | reverse complement strand
CCCCCACAGCGACCACCTGGCCGGTCTTTTCATTCACTGCGACGACGGACGGCTCGTTCACGACGATGCCTTTTCCGCGGACGTAGACAAGTGTGTTGGCAGTGCCGAGATCGATGCCGATATCGTTCGACGCCTTCGAGAACATCTTGTCTTTCCAGTCTTTGAACATGGCTGAACATTACCACAAACGGCAAAAGTCGAGTAATTGACGGGAAATCATAGAATGGATATAGTTATGGGGAACCTGCAATCATAATATTCAACACTGATTAAAAGTGAGCGAACCTTAAAATGGATCTCTCATGAAAAACGAAAAAGGCAGCAGTCCCGCGTTCCACGACAAAGGGACCTCCGAGAAAATCTTCTAGATTTCTCCTCAAGCCGTTCTGTTCACACAGGCGGCTTTTTTCTTGCAACAAAAAGAGCGCAACATATGTTGCGCTCTGAGCTCAAGCCGGGATGGCTTGCAATCGAAGAATGGAAGGCGCTTCCGCATTCACGCAGGCTGGGGATTGTTTTCCCCGCTCCATGACGAGCTTTCCGATATTGTGGCTGAAGTACATTCCGATCTGCGGGACAGTGCCGACAAAATCTGCGCGCATCACGCCATTGAGGAGTCCAGCAGAAATGAACCCTTCATGATGGCATCCTGTCACCCAGAAGGAAAAGTAGATGCCCACGCCCTGAGACCGGATCTCTCGCCTGAAGATCTTCTTCTCATCAAGGACGAGGATGAAGATGTGTTTGGCATGCCTGAGGCATTCTTCCGGAGTGCGGTTAGGACACCATATCCGCCACTCGATCTTGCAGTTCTTTTGCACAGGATAACCTTTGTGTTGATTTTTTGAATGTTCGAAACGCTGAAAAAGACCGGCGTAGACTATACCATAAAATGGTCCCGGGAGTCAAAGACTAGAGGGCCTGCATGTCGACCTTCCCGGTAAGCCTGTCTTTTACCTCGATCTTGCCTTCTTTGAGGGTCTTTTCGGAGATGACGTAACGCCTGGGAATGCCGATGAGATCCGAGTCGCCGAACTTCTCGCCGGCGCCGAGATCGCGGTCGTCATAGAGGACTTCGACGCCCTGCTTCGTGAGCTTCGCGTAGAGATCGTCCGCGGCTTTCTTCACCGCGCCGGATTTGTCTTCGAGGGAGATGAGATGCACGGCGAACGGCGCCACGGATTCGGGCCAGACGATGCCTTTGTCGTCAGACCATGTCTCGACGATGGTTCCCATGACGCGGGCGGGGCCGATGCCGTATGAGCCCATGACGACGGCCGTGGGCTTGCCCTCCGCATCCTTGAACGCGAGGTTGAGCGCATCCGAGAAGCGCGTGCCGAGCGAGAAGATATTGCCGACTTCGACGGACTTCTTCTCGACGAGCTCGTCGCGCTTCACGCCGAGCTCCTTCAGGACTTCATCGTTCAGGACTTCCTTATTGACGGCGATATGCTTGCCTTCGTGGACATAGATGAGGTCTTCGCCGGCATCCGTCTCGGTCTGGAACTCGTGGGAGAACTTGGAGAACATGCCGCCCGAGGCGAAAGTGAGATATGTCTTCCCTCCGAGGCCTACCCTGTCGAAGACGCGGACATAGGCCTGCTTGGCCTTCTCGTAGAAGGCTTCGTGCTCGGCAATGTCGCGCGAGAATGAATACAGGTCCTTCATGATGAATTCGCGCGAGCGCATGATGCCGGACTTGGCGCGGGTCTCGTTCCTGAACTTGGTCTGGAACTGATACACATACGACGGCAGAGCCTTGTAGGAGGACACGAAGTCCTTCATGAGCTTGGTGAGGGCAGCCTCATGGGTCACGGCAAGGCCGAGCTCTGTTCCATTCTTAAGAGCGGTCTTGAACCAGACATCCACCTGCTTGTCGTCCCACTGGTTCGTCGGCTCCCAGGTCTCCTTCTGCTGAAGGGCCGTGAGGGAGACTTCCTGGCCGCCGATCGAGTCCATCTCCTCGCGGATGATGCCGATGATCTTGTTCAGGACCCGGAGGCCGAGCGGAAGGAAGGCGTACACGCCCGCCATCTCCTTATAGATGAATCCGGCGCGAATGAGAAGCTGGGCATTTGTGGCCACTTCGTCCTTGGGAGCCTCGCGGCGGGTGCGGGTGAAGAGATGTGATTGGCGCATGGCTTGAATCATAACTTATTTTTGAACATCCGATTACATTGACAATATAGTATAAAATATTGTACGCTGGTGCCAGCGCTATCTTTCCCTATGAATACCACCGCATCGTTCCTTAACAAGCTCGGAGTAGTCTTGCTGCTCCTCTTCTATCCCGTCCTGGCGACGTCGATGGCCTATGCCTACAGCGACAGCGGGTTCCGCAGAACCGCCTTCAATTCATTTTGGAATGGAGCCGCCGGAACGCTCACCCTTCTCCTGTTCGCGGGGTCATCGAGCAATCTTCCCCGGTTCGGAATGGATCTGCAGACGGCACTCATGCTTCTCTGTACCGCCGCAGCCTATGCATACTTCGGATTGAGGCAATTCCATCTGAAGTGCCGGGTGCCGGTCGGAGACTCCTCTGATGCTGCCACGTACGAGACTATGCCTTACGTTTCCTGAAATGACTGATTCCAGTTCTAGCGCCGCTCTCCCGAGCGGCGCTTTTTTCTGCTTATCCCTGTATCAGCCTAGCGATATCCCTCCAGGTAACGGCGACCATGAGGAGCATGAGGAGCGCGAAGCCGATAGCATTTACTGTATTGGCGAAGCCTGCTGGGATGCGCCTGCGTATAGCGCCCTCGATGGCCACGAAGAGGATGCGGCCGCCGTCGAGCGCAGGAAATGGGATCAGGTTCACCACGCCGAGGTTTATGGAAATGATGGCTGTGACCATGAGAAGGTACGAGAGACCGAGCGTTGCGGCATTCCCGACGATGCCCGCGATGCCCACCGGCCCGCTCACGTCCGACAAGTTCGGCTTGCCGCGAGCTCACGCCTTCGGCTAGCGCCAGATAGGGGTTTTCGCTATCGAGCGCTTCCGGGTAATGACGCGCAATGACATAATCCGCGAGTTGACGGACTGCCTCGTGATCCCCCCGGCTTGCGAAGAACTGAAATGTACCGACGCGAACGTAGCTTAAAGCCACGCGCGTGAGGATCGCGCCGGGCATCGGTGTTTCGCGCCAGACCGTCTCGCCCGTCATCACGGCCGCAAGTGCTCTGGTTGTCGGGATCCCCAGCGCCGCTACCGCTTCGCTGACGATGTATTCGCGCAGGACCGGTCCGAGAGCGGCGCGTCCGTCGCCGGCTCGCGAGAACGGTGTTCGCCCGGCGCCCTTCAGTTGAACGTCGCGGCGCACGCC
>CAYSOS010000026.1:5289-8015 GCA_964432735.1 uncultured Candidatus Saccharibacteria bacterium | reverse complement strand
CGACGAGATGAAGATCGTGAAGAAGCTCGGCAAGAAGGCCGCCGAAGTGGCGGAAACCTGGGTGAGGGAGGAAAGGGAGAAGGCGACGATGATGGCAAATACGGAATAAAATAGCTTGAATTCGTCGCATTGACAAATGAATATTTTAGGTGTATATTATTACGGATAGTTCTTTGATATCAACTTGCGTATGGTCATAGCAAAAAGCGGCTCAATTTGGGCCTCTCCTTGCTATGACCATACTGGCCCATAGCGCCTCCTCGGCGCAGAGGAAAACCAAAAAGAAAGGATGACGCCATGACACCGATCATGACCGCAACCGAAATGACCGACGGCCAAATCGAAAACGCCGTCAACAAACTCCGCGACGCGATGCGCAAACATCGTTCTGAGATTACCTCGGACGTTGCTCAACAGGTTCTCGGGGTCGAGAACCTTGGAATGATGATGTTCTCTCCCTTCCGCGAACGCGCTGAAGCGGTCTCGAACCTCATCTTCCGCAAGGTTCCAGTGAAACGAAACCGCAGCCAGCAGGAAGCACTGGATGCCACCAATCGGGCGCAATACACGGACCGCAAGGTCGTGGATGCGATGCCGAAAGGTGGGGACGACGAAGCCGAGGTTGTGTTCTTCAAACCCGATCTCTCGGAGCGCAATGGTTTCATCTCCGACGACGACCTCGAAAAAGAGTTCGAACTGCGTGGCCTTAAGCCTGCTGACCCGATCTCTGTCGCCGCTGTGAATGAAGCCGACCCCGCCTTCGCTGATGAGAAGCCGCATGGTACTCACTGGAAAGATGCCAAGGGTAACTGGTGCTACGCCACGTTCAACCGTTGGGACGTCAAGCGCTTGGTGGGCGTCGACCGCTACGGCGTCGACTGGGACGACCGCTGGTGGTTTGCGGGCGTTCGCAAGTAGTTCTTAACACTGAGTGTCTCAGGACTCCGGTCCTTAGAAACTTAGTCCTTAGCCCTGTTCCGATTCGTCGGAGCGGGGCTAAATTTTTTATTGAGTTTTTGCTCTCAAGAGATTGGGTTAACAGAACAGAAGTATCTGATCCTGAACTACATCCGCAGGTGATTTCTAGCAAGAAATCACCGAGGACCGAGAAAAGCTCCCTGCAGGGAGCTTTTCGTTAGTGAAGGACAGATACTTCTGTTCTGTTATCTCTTCTCTCCCGTATACGCGAGCGCCATCTTCTGTTCCTTCGGATCGAAGAGGGTGATCTTGAACGGATAGGTCTTGCCGAGCTCGAGGGTCTTTTTCAGTTTCTCCTCGGAGCCGAATTCGCTCACGTGGACCAAGCCGGCCACACCTTCCTCGATGGAAGCGAGGGCGCCGTGCTTATTGAACTTGATGACCACGCCGGTGACCGTCTGGTCCTTCTTGTACTTCTTGCCTGCGTCGAGCCAGGGGTTGGGGCGCATCTGCTTCAGGGAGAGGGAAATCTTGCCTTCCTTGATCTCGATGATCTTGGCCTTGATCTTCTGTCCGGCCTTCACGAAGTTGCGGGGATCATCCACGAGGCCCCAGTCGATCTCGGAGATGTGGACGAGGCCTTCGAGGCCCTCTTCGAGGCGGACGAAGACGCCGAAGTCCACGACGCCGGTGACGGTGCCTTCCACTTCATCGCCGACTTCGTATTTGTTGACCATCTTTTCCTTCTCCTTATGCTCGGAGCCCTTCTCGGAGAAGATGAGCTTGCCCTCCTTCGGATCTGCCGTGATGATGGAGACCTGGAAGCGGGTGCCGACGAGCTTCTTCAATTCCTCGAGGATCTTATCTTTGTCGCCGTCGCCGACGCGAGGATAGTGCTCGGCTTTGAGCTGGGAAGCCGGCAGGAAGCCGACGATGCCCTGCCACTCGATGAGGAGGCCGCCCTTGTTTGCTTCCTTGATCGGAAGGTCAAGGATGCGCTTCTCCTTGATAGCTGCTTCTGCTTCGCTCCAGATGAGGGCCTGACGGGCTTCCTTGAGGGAGAGCTCGTAGTAGCCTTCCTTGTGGGTGTTGTCGGAAATCTTGGCTGCGATGACGTCGCCGACGTTCACCTTCTTGATAACGTCGCGGGCCACGATGAATTCGCGGCCGTAGATGATGCCGGTGCCGAAGGGAGCGAGGTCCACGTAGACTGCCGCCTTATCGAGCGCGATAACAGGACCCTCCACGAGATCTCCGATCTGCGGCGGGTTCTTCATGGCCGTGATGAGGGGCATCATGGGGCTCTTCTTCTGCTCCTCGGTGAGGACCATCTCCGGCTCTTTCCTGGGGGAGTCCGGACGGGTATTTTCCATAAATGTTGCGCCTTCTGCCTTGACTGCTTCTGCGCGTGCCGCCGTGGTGCCTGCAGGCTTGGCCTCGGCGGAATGAGCGGACGTGGTGTCAGCGGAAGCGTGAGCGCCTCCGGTGAGGGTTTCTTTGAGTTTCTTGAACATTGATTGTTTCCGCGAGCCGCCAGTGTGCCCGTTGCCAGGCTTATGATAATAAAGGCGGGATGACGCGGATTGTTAATTGCAGGCTGCACGCTGGAATGAGGTCCGGCGTACTCACACAATTTCAGTGGAAACATAGCATGTTCTGTGCTAAATTACCAGCACTTTCATACCACTTCCATGATCATCACCTCCCTCGGCGGCGAATTCGTAAAGATCCAGTTCGGCGACACGACCCTCGCCTTCAACCCCATTTCTAAGGAGTCCAAGCTCGGCACGTCCAAGTTCGGCGCGGAA
>CAYSOS010000026.1:3502-5279 GCA_964432735.1 uncultured Candidatus Saccharibacteria bacterium | reverse complement strand
CATCCGGATATGAACGGCGTCGACCAGGTCTCATTCGGCGACAAGAATGCCTTCGCAGTGCGCGGTCCCGGCGAATATGAGATCAAGGGCGTCTTCGTGAAGGGCCTTGCTTCGGAGTCGGCCTACGGCGGCGAGAAGCTCATCAATACTATATATACTGTCACTCTCGAGGGAATGAATATCTGCTACCTCGGCGCTCTGAACCAGCCCGAGCTCCCTAAGGAAGCCGAAGAGGCTATAGACGATGTGGACATCCTCTTTGTCCCTATCGGCGGAGACGGCGTGCTCGAACCTGCGGCCGCATACAAGCTGGCGGTCTCTATCGGCCCGAAGATCATCATTCCCATTCACTGGGAAGGCGTCGGTTCTAAGGACGCCCTGAAGACATTCCTCAAAGAAGCAGGGGAGAATCCCAAGCCTGAGTCCAAGCTCACCCTCAAGAAGAAAGATCTCGAAGGCAAAGACGCAGGCGTGGTGGTGCTGCAGAAGGAGTAGTATACTAGTAGTATGGCATTCGCTACCCATCTCGAGACATTGCGCGCCAAGCCCGAGCATGTCCGGCGCAAGATAGCGTTCTGGACTTCTTTCGGCGTCACTGCGCTCATATTCGTCTTTTGGCTCGGCTCGTTCTCTTCTGCAGGCAAGCCCGTTCCTCCGACGAGCGCTGTCGCAAGCGCAGTCGAGAAGACCGGCTCGCCCGCACAGTCCCTCATCGCCGGCGTCGGCGCCTTCGGCAAGGATGTCTGGTCCCTTATTTTTGGTACGAAGAAAGTGACATACTCTGAAGTCCAGGTCGCTCCAGGGAAGAATTAACCGTACAGACGATCCAAGAAACACAAAACCCGCCGAAGCGGGTTTTGTGGGAATTCCGATAGTTCGGTAGAACTAGGTTTGCCACCCTTGGGAAAAGTATACTCTCTTGAAATGGGAATGCAAGCTCTTGAATACAACGGTGGACCTGAGGGGAATCGAACCCCCAATTCTGGGTGGCAAACCTAGAATCCCGAGCCATCGGCAGGCCCACGACGGCCCATGCCGTCGGACTGTGATTGTATAAAAGGGGAGATAAAATCCGTATCAAAAAAAGTTCAAATCCGTATGAATCTTTGAGAATCAAAAAATCCGCACAGGCGAGAGTGCGGATTGTATTTGGCATGAAGCGCCGATCAGTGCTCGGTCCAGGCTGTCCAGACGATGGCGACAGGATAATTATTGATCACGGCCGAGTATACTTCCCAGCCTTTGTGGAAGTCGAAACCCCGGGGCGAGATCGGTGGATCATAGCGGGCTTCCTTTTTTCCAAAGGCGATCAATTCTTGCGCCATCTCTTCCGGAGTCAGTTTTGCGCCTAGAGAGACAGAGTCGCCTAACGAATGCGGCGAAAGCACTCTTCCTGATCGCGGTTGGCCGCTTATTATGTCCGAGAAGACGTATGCGGTTTCTTCTGCCAGCGCATATCTGAGAGCTGCGGCAAGGATGCCTGGGATAGACCTTTTGCCCAGGGGAACCTGTGTGGTAGGGAGATCTGATTTGTACATAAGTTTTAAATGACTGGAATGCATATTGCCACTTAATCAATATGTTGTCAACATGCGGAGAAGGCCGAAATTTGCTATAATGAATCAACAAAATGGCAAAGAAAGAAGACCAGAACGAGCCCCGAAATGCGGGGGATAGCAAGCCGGCGCAGACCGGCATTGTCGCTCGCAACATCTCGACCGAGATGCGCGAGTCATTCCTCGACTACGCCATGTCCGTCATCACAGCCCGGCCCCTT
>CAYSOS010000026.1:2878-3492 GCA_964432735.1 uncultured Candidatus Saccharibacteria bacterium | reverse complement strand
CCTCAAAGAGCTCGCGGCGCGACGGGCCTTGGTCGCAAGCCGCGGCGGACCGGCATTGTCGTCGGAAACACCCCGACCGCGATCGGCGATTCATTCCTCGACTACGCCATGTCCGTCATCACAGACCGCGCCCTTCCGGACGTGCGCGACGGCCTGAAGCCCGTGCATCGCCGCATCCTCTACGCCATGCATGAGAACGGCCTTACCTTCTCCGCCAAGTTCCGCAAGTCCGCAGTGCCTGTCTCCGAAGCTATGGGTAACTACCACCCTCACGGCGATGCCGCAATCTATGAATCGCTCGTGAAGATGGCCCAGGACTTCACCATGCGTTACCCCTTGATCGCCGGCCAGGGAAACTTCGGCACCATAGACGGCGACCCTGCCGCTGCCATGCGCTATACCGAGGCCAAGATGTCCCGCATCGCCGCCGAGCTCCTGCGCGACATCGGCAAGAACACCGTGGATTTCCGTCCTAACTACGATGGCACCAGGAAAGAGCCGACGGTCCTTCCGACGGCTGTGCCCAACTTGCTTCTCAACGGCACTCTCGGCATCGCCGTGGGCCTGGCCACCAACATCGCTCCCCACCATCTCGGCGAAGTCGTCGACGCCAC
>CAYSOS010000026.1:0-2868 GCA_964432735.1 uncultured Candidatus Saccharibacteria bacterium | reverse complement strand
GCGGCAAGGGCCGACCAAGAACTGGTGCTCGATGCGTTGGAAAGCCGGGCGCCGCGGCGGCAGATCCTCTGGTCGTTCGGGGCGTATGCGGCGGCGGGCCTCGCTTTCTCGATGATTGGATCCAAGGCATCGGCGCAGTCGGTGTCGGATGCCGACATCCTCAATTTCGCGCTGAACCTCGAATATCTCGAAGCGCAATTCTATTCCTATGCAGCGTTCGGGACCGGGCTTCCCGCCGGCCGCCGAAGTGTACGGCGAAAAGGACATCCAGCACGCATACGCCCCCGGCCGCGGCGGCATCGTGGTGCGCGGCGAGGCCGAGATCGTCGAAGACAAGAAGGGCCAATACCAGATCGTCATCACCTCCATCCCGTACCGCGTCAACAAAGCCGAGCTCATCATGCGCATCGCCGACCTCGTCCGCGAGAAGATCGTCGAAGGCGTGAAGGGCCTCCGCGACGAGTCCGCCAAGGACATCCGCATCGTCATAGACCTCAAGCAGGGCTCGTTCCCGGAGAAGACCCTGAACCTTTTGTATAAGCACACCCAGCTTGAGGAGACCTTCCATATGAACACGCTGGCTCTGGTGAACGGCGTCCCGCAGACGCTTTCGCTCAAATCGATCCTCCAGGAATTCGTCGCTCACCGCATAGACGTCATCCGCCGCAGGACCAAGTTCGATCTCGACGCCGCTGAGGCCCGCGAGCACATCTTGCTCGGCCTCAAGAAAGCCCTCGACCACATCGACGAGATCATCTCGCTCATCCGCGCTTCTAAAGACGTGGCAGACGCCAAGGCCGGCCTCATGAAGAAATTCAAGTTCAGCGACCTCCAGGCCAACGCCATCCTCGAGATGCGCCTCCAGAAGCTGGCTGGCCTCGAGCGCAAGAAAGTCCTCGACGAGCTCAAGGAAGTCCAGGCCCTCATCGAAGACCTGAAGGGCATCCTCGGCTCCGAGAAGCGCGTCCGCACCATCATCAAGGACGAGCTCACCGAAATAAAGGCGAAATACGACAACGAGCGCCGTACCAAGCTCGTGAAGCACGGCGTCAAGGAATTCAAGGCAGAAGACCTCATCGCCGATACCGAGTCCGTGCTCGTCCTCACCAAGGGCGGCTACGTCAAGCGCACCGATCCGTCTGAATACAGGAAGCAGAAGCGCGGCGGCGTGGGCGTGGTTGACCTCGACACCAAGGAAGAAGACATGATCTCCCATCTCATCTTCGCCTCCACCCATAACGATCTCCTCTTCTTCACGGACAAGGGCAAGGCCTATCAGATCAAGATGTTCGAGATCCCCGAAGGCAAGCGCGCCACCCGCGGCAAGTCCATCATGAACTTCCTGTCCCTTTCGGAAGGCGAGCGCGTCACCTCTATCTTGCCCATGCCTAAGAATAAAAGAGAAGCAGACGGCCTGTCCCTCATGATGGTCACCAAGAACGGCACTGGCAAGAAGACCTCGGCTCAGAACTTCAAGGACGTCCGCCGTTCCGGCCTCATCGCCATCACCCTCGACGTCGGCGACGAGCTCATCTCCGCCAGCTTCATCGAGAAGGGCGACAGCATCGTCATCGCCACCAGGGAAGGCCAGTCCATCCGCTTCAAGGAGTCCGATGTCCGCGAGATGGGCCGCAATGCCGCAGGCGTCCGCGTCATCCGCCTCGAGGAGGCCGATACTAAGAAGAAGATCGAGGCCGACAATGTCATCTCTGCAGACGTAGTTTCCAAGGAAGCCAAGAACCCTTGCCTCTTCGTCATGGGCGCCAATGGATACGGCAAGAAGACCGACCTCTCCGAATACAAGGTCCAGAACCGCGGCGGCTCCGGCATCCTCACCATGAATGTCACGCCCAAGACCGGCCCTCTCATCGCCGCCCGCGTCGTCACCGACGACGAGGAGGAAGTCGTAGCCATGTCCAAGAAGTCCCAGGTCATCCGGACGGATCTCAAAGAGATCCCGACCCTCGGCCGCTCCACCCAGGGCGTCCGCGTCATGAAGCTCCGCGAAGGGGATTCGCTGGCGAGCCTGATCTGCCTCTAATCTGTAACAAAAACTCCGCCTATGCGGCGGAGTGCTTTTTCATTTCTGCTTCAAATTGAAGCGTATGAGCTTGACGGTCACAGCGGGTGATCGGAGTCGTCATCCGTTCGATGTCGATCCGTATAAGCTCAAGGTCATCCCAAGAATACGCTTCTTCAGTGCAGAGCTTATCGAAGCGTTCACGGGCCTCCTTGTCGCATTCTTGAGTGCTGCTGCCTTCCGTGACAAAACTCGTTATGACCTCAGGCTTTACATCGGAGCGAGAGCTCTTAATTTCGTATTTGATTTTCATTCTGCGCACTACCGTATCATATTTTGTCCCCAGAGGACAGCACGGGGAGAACGGCTCTGATGTGGTAAAATACCATCACTATGTTCTCCGACCCAGCGGCCAATCTCGCCAAGCTCGGCCTTGCCGATGGCATGAAGGTCGTTGACCTGGGAGCCGGCTCCGGCTTCTATTCCATCGAGGCGGCCAAGAAGATCGGCTCTGCGGGCAGGGTATATGCCGTGGATGTGCAGAAGGACCTTCTCGAACGCCTGCGGTCCGTGGGCGCCAAGGAGGGCATCCGCACCATCGAAGCGGTCTGGGGCAATGTGGAGAAGATCGGAGGCACCAAGCTCCGGGAATCCATCGCAGACCGCGTGATCGCATCCAATATCATCTTCCAGATAGCCAAGCTGGATGATTTCGTCCTGGAGATAAAGAGGATCCTCAAGCCGGGCGGCAAGATCCTGGTCGTCGACTGGAGCGGCGTGAGCCCTTTGGGCCCCAAGACCGTGGTGCCCCAGATGAAAGTCGAGACCCTCTTCGAGAAGAACGGCTT